>DUUM01000408.1 GCA_012841565.1 Candidatus Epulonipiscium sp.
ATTGCTCTCTCAAGTTTGTTTCTTTTAAGAATTGATTTCATGTGTTGGTCGTCTCGTTAAAGCCCCAAAGCTTAAGTTGACAGACCGAATTCTTGCTGTTGCTATTTTGTTTTCAAAGTTCAAGTTTAATTCGTTTACAAGTATGAAATTTGAATTTTGATGAGTACACGATAGTGTACGATGCAAAGTTCAAAATAATCTTGTCTAAATTTGTTTTTATTTGTGCCACGCCTTGTTTGACTGGCGACTTTTACTATATTACAGTAATAAACCTGAGTTGTCAACATGAATTTAAAACTTTTTAATATTTGTTTAGAAATATCATATAAACAACTGATCTATTATGTCTAGAATTAGATTGTTTTCATAAAACCACTGACCCAGAATACTCTGTGATAACAATACTGACAAGGCCTGAAACTTAGGCAATCCTATTAGAAATGCCAGTATAACTGTGCCAATCCAAATCCCCAGAATCCCTTTTACAAGACCAACAATAAAACCCATCCATCTATCTGCAAAACGTATAAGCGGAAGTTTTGTTAGAATGTGTATACTTTCACCTATTAGATGTAATATAGCTTTTACAACACACCACAAAAGAATAAATGCAATAATGCTAAGATAAAAATTTGCAATATAACCTCCTATATACGCTTCAAAGTTATCTACTCCTAACAATTTATAAATTTCCGGATTGTTATTCTGTATAAGGCCTTCTTTTATACTATTTGGTATGGCTAAGTTCAAGCTATTAATAAGTTTAGTTTGTTCATTCAGCCCCATAACAGCTTGGAGCCCTTTCACATTACTGATAGCAACCTTTTGCAACCCATCATATAAAAATGTTTTTCTAAGCATACTATTAATAGGCCTATACCCTATATAGGATAAATAGATAGCTATTATAGTTGATAGCATCCGAAAGGTTGTATATAAAAATCCTCTATAGTACGCAGTTATAGCGCTAATCCCTATAACTGCAATTATAATCCAATCTAATGTATTCATAACCTACTCCTATTTGGCAACTTGCATTAACTCCACTTTGCCTCTTGAAATCATTATTACTTTTTGTTGGGGATAGAGCGGAATCATTTTCTGAATATCTTTGGTGGCTGTATACTCCCATCTCTTTTTACCAAAGCTATTATAGGCAGTAAAATTTCTATCACTTCCTATAATAGCTGTTTTACCATCACTATACATATATGTCGTTGCATTTTCTAGGGCAAACGTTGCATTTTCTTCTGCCTCGCGCGAAAAGAAGGCGAGGGTTTCTATTGGATGGATCGTTGACATGATTGGTTTGGTGCTACTAATAACTGGGTAACTTATTCCTTGCCAATCAACCAGCCTTTCCAAGAGGGGTACATAGTTATAATACACATCATTGATTTTCTTAATCTCTGTACCATCTAATTTACTGAAACTCATGGTATTGTCTCCAACTGCTACCCATGTATTGCCATCAATAAATTCTATCTCTGATATGATTGTGTTTTTATAGGTTTCACCATATAAAATGTTATCTACTTTGCTTAATCCGCCACTCCCTATTTCTATGGCGATTATGTTAGAAACTATTTGAGCATCGTCCGTATTGATATGTGATATTAGAATCACTTTTCCATCTGGGGATATTTCAGCCACTGTAGGGTGCCCCACATCTTCAACATAAGTAACCCACTTGACGCCCAGCGAACTACCACTTTGGTCAAATGCAGAAATAACGTGTCCATCTTGGGTACTTTCAATGACTACAATATCACCACGTTTATTCATAGAAAAATACATCACCGGATTTGCAAATTTGAGATCCGCCTTTTTCCCGTGGGTGTCAAATATGCTAATGACCTTTCCACCCTTTTCACTAATTGCAAAATACGGTGTTCTTTGGGCTACAGCTATCTTTTTAATGGTATGGGTATCCGCCCATATTTCTTCCCCTTCTAGTGAAAGAGCCTTAACACCGTCTTCAGTAATCCATATGAGTTGATCTTGATTTACGATGAATTCTTGGTTTTTAGCAACATCTAATGCCACAATGTCTCTTACGAATTCCAATGTGGCCCCTTCACCTTCTGACAGCATAGCTATTTCTGGAATATGCCCGCGTTGATATAATACATAGATACAAATCACTATAATGCATGTAATAAACAGTATTTTAGGCATTTTCCCCTGCTTGCCTTTTTGTGTCACGGCTCTCAAAATTCTTTCCCTCCGTATCTCTTGCTATCCTTTTAGCGTATTGTATAACGCAATATATTTACTAGCTGATTTATCCCAACCAAAGTCTGAGTTCATTCCATTGGCACGAATTTGTTCGAATTCCTCTGGTTTTTCGTTATAATATCTGTACGCTTCATTGATTTTGTTATATAACCAGTATCCTGAGTAATCTTCAAATTCAAAACCTGTACCTGTTTTTTCTGTTTCATTGTAATGTATAACTGTATCCTTCAGTCCACCTGTTTTGCGAACAACCGGAACACTTCCATATTTCATAGCCATCAGTTGTCCTAAACCACAAGGTTCAAACATTGAAGGCATTAGAAAAACATCACTGGCAGCATATATTCTATGGGATAGTTTCTCATTAAATGTAATATTAATACTAACACGTCCTGGGTACTTATAAGCTAGGTGCTTAAACATATTTTCGTACTCTGGTTCTCCTGTCCCTAATAAAACAAACTGTACATCCATTTCCATCATTTTATCCATAATCCATACGCCATCTATGGTATGGTGGAATAAATCTAGTCCTTTTTGGATGGCTAACCTAGTAATAATCGCAATGACCATTTTATCTTCTTGAACTAAACCATACTCTTTTTGAAATTGCTTTTTATTTTCTTTTTTACCTTTTAAATCTTTCACCGAGTAGTTAGCGTACAGGTGTGGATCCGTACTAGGATTATACTTAACTTCGTCTATCCCATTAATAATACCGTGGACTGCATTGCTTCTTTTTCTTAATAAACCATCTAAGCCATACCCATATTCTGGTGTTTGTATTTCCTCGCCATAAGAAGGACTTACGGTGGTAATCAAATCCGCATATCCAATTCCTGCTTTCATATAACTAATTGCCCCATAATGCTCAATGGCCTCCGGATGAAAATAGCCATCTGAAATCTCTAACATCTCAAGTGCTTCGCGACCAAAAATACCTTGATACTGGATGTTATGTATTGTAAATACAGTTTTTATACTGTTGTACATTGGGTTATGCCTATATGTATCTTTTAGAAACAGACAAATAGGGCCTGTTTGCCAGTCATTACAATGAATAATATCGGGGATAAAATCAACGCGTGGGAGCATCTCAAGTACTGCTTTACAAAAAAATGCAAATCGTTCATCATCGTCCTCATAACCGTATAATTCACCTCTATTAAAATATTCATAGTTTCTAATAAAGTATGTCGGAACATCTTCATCAAGTAGGAATATATTAGCTTCTTGATTTCTCCACCCCAGCGAAATAACATAAGAATCCATCCACTTTGCTTTCTTTTCTATACTAGTGATGCACTGGTAATACGGCATTACAACTCTTGCATCTATATCTTGTCCCCTTAATTCCTGCGGTAAAGAACCTAGAACATCCGCAAGTCCCCCTGTTTTTGCAAAAGGAACGACTTCACTAGCTACAAATAATACTTTTAGTTTTTTCATCTTATCCCCTCCTATTTTATCTAATAGTTTCCTCTAATAATTTCATTATAACTCATTTCTCACTATTCTTTCAATGATAACCATTAAAGAGTTGTTTATTTCACCTTTTAGGAAGTTTTAGCTTTTGTCCAATATATATTGTATCCTGATTTTTAATATTGTTTAGGGTTGCTATTTCCTTAGCCATGCCTACGGTTTTATAATAATGATAGCTAATACTTAATAGGCTATCACCCATTTTAACTGCATGACTATCATATTCTGTTTTAGGTTGAATCTCCATCTTAGGCTCAGGGTCTACTTCTAGCTCTGGATCTACTTCTAGGGCTACTTCTAACTCAGATACCACTTCGCTATTCGCATCAGGTGATGTAAAAACTAGTTCCACTGGGTTGTTTGGTATTCTATTTTCAATTTCACTGTATTGTTGATGTATATTTACAACATCCTTTTGTAAGTTATTAATCCTTTTTTGCTGACTATATATCCCCATTATAAACGCCACTGTCAATAAGGTTCCTGCTACTGTAACACCAATAGCCCGGTTTCTCCTTCTTTTTCTTTCTACCTCATTTTTCCACCTAGCCCCTAGCTCTCTAAAACTACCCGCTACTTCATCCTTTTCCGTTTGCTCTTTTCGATCCCCAAAAGGGTGGTCTTCTATATATTTTTGCATGGGCTCATTTTTTTCATAATATATACAAAACCCCTTTTTTTCTTCAAATTTATTTTCTTTACATGTAAAAAAAGCTTCTGTTTTATAAACAGGATCAATCAGCATGAATATACAAGTTTGTCCAAATATTTCTTTGTGAACTGACATTTCTTTTGTGGTTGGCATGATGCCATATCCCGGCTGAGTGTGCATCCATCCTACGTATTCACCTTTAGGAAAATAACATTTCCTTTTATCTTCAATTTCTCCTAACATATTTTCATCTATCCAGTTTGAATGTTTATTTACTAATTTAGACTCTACAAGGATAACGCCGTATATGATTACCTGGTCAGATTGCTTGTGATATTCTCCAATTAACACTGAACACTGCTCATAGGACAAGTCATTGTTAGAAAATTGATTCAAGTATGTGTAAACATAATCCTCTATGTATATGCTTGTCCCCTCATCTACTTCACCAACTAATTTTACATTTTCAAACCACTTACGATCGTCTTTTTTCCCTTGCAAATTAGGATTGTAATATATACTATTCATATAATTCCCCCTGATTCCATTTTCCACTTCTATGCAGATGTTACCATATTATTCCATATGTATTTGTCCTTATGTGTCGAAGAAATCATATATTTTATCCTTTTTTTCCGATATTATATTCCACCATTTTTATTTTTTCTATCCTATTGTTCTACAAGCTCATTTTTTTGTTGTAAACTGTAATATTTTATATGTAAATAAATTCCATGCCGTTACATAAATACTTTTCCTAAAACTCCATACACTATGATTATTCTAGGAAAGTGGTGATTGATAGTGATTACGCCTATAACAAAAAACAAAACCCAATACATTAATATCCATGAGCCTGGCGCCATTCATGCTTTTTCTAATACTTTTAATGACTATTTATACAATGTACTCCCCTTATATAAATATTCTTTGGTGATTCTATGTATTGGAACTGATAGAGCTACAGGAGATAGTCTTGGCCCTCTTGTAGGACACAAACTAAAATCTCTTAATTTTCCTGGCGTTTATGTTTATGGAACCCTTGATGAACCGGTCCACGCCAAAAATCTGGAATCTACTTTGATCCATATTAAAGAGCAGCACCCACACTCACTTATCCTAGCTATTGATGCTTGTTTAGGGTCCATGGATCACGTTGGTCATATTACAATTGGGGATGGGCCTATTAAACCAGGGGCAGGAGTTCAAAAGAACTTACCTTCTGCTGGGGACTTTCATATCACCGGTATTGTTAATTTTAGCAGCATAATGAACATGGCTATCTTACAAAACACACGCCTTTCTCTCGTTATGAAAATGGCAGATATGATTGCCCTTAATATTAGATGTTGCTTGTGGCGATATTTCCAAAAAAATAAAATGCCATATCCTCAAGGTACAAAAAAACTATCCTAGGCACATTAATGCTCTAGGATAGTTTTAGCAATCATTTTTATTTGTTTTATTTGGCAGTCCCAAGGTAAGATTTTTCAAATACCATTTTCAATTGGTTATGTGTTCTAATCGTACTACTTAATTGAGCTTGATTTTGAATAATACCCAATTCTAATTCTTCTAAATTTATAAGGGTTATCATTCCTAGGTCATAACGCTTTTTCATAATGTTATATTGTCTTTGTGCTTCTTCTAAATCGATTACAATTTTATCATGTTGTATTTCTAATGCTTGAATATTTTCATAGATTTGTTTTATTTGCTCTTCTTTACCTTCTTTGGTTAAAGACACATTATTTATGGCCTGTGCATAGCTTAGCTTTCTTTGCTGATATAAGGTATATGTTGGTGCTCCCCCATCAGGACCTTGCGCTATAAATGCGGTCTTGTCTGATTCCGCAATTTCCTCTTGTAACCATAGTCCGATATCATTATTAATAGCATGCGAAACTTGACCTTGTAATGAACGCTTCATATCAAGAGGTGCATATATATTTTCTTTTACTAAAATATATCGCTCATCTTTACCACCTATGGCATCGTTTAATTTTCTATAACCCGTATCAATTGCTTGAATGAGGCCCTCCATGTCTTTATTTTGGACTTGTAATTTTGTTTTTTCAGCCTTAGTAGCGATTGTACTCCCTACTCCTAGTTCTTCTTTTTTTATTGCATGATTTAATTTTTGTTTTTGAATATTGAGGTTTGCATACCCTACTTGATATTTTTCTTCTAATTCTAAAATATCATCAAATTGAGTTTCAATTTCGTAGCCTACCTGCTCTGCGATTACCTCTTCATTTTTTCTTTCATATGTTTCGTTTGCTGTCGCTTTTGAGTAACTTGCACTTGCTTGTTCAAATCCAATGTCCCACGAATTGTAATAATTTTCTTTAGCCGCTTCTTTATTAACTTTTGCATATTCTACATTGGTTCCTTGCATGCGTAGCTTTTTACTTCTTTGTTGCGCTTTTATGATGGCATCTTCTACTCTTAATTCTTTCAATCCATTTTCTACCGGTGTAACTTTGGATTCGTTTGCGTGAATTGTTGTAAGTGAAAACAACATTATTAATAGTGTTATATATATAGTTTTTTTCTTCATCTTTTTTCCTCCTTATTTCTATTCATAACGCAGCGCTTCTATTGGATCTAGTTTGGCTGCCTGATTTGCCGGATAGACGCCAAATACAAGACCAATTAAACTCGATGTACCTACTGAAAAAGCAAGCATTCCCGTTGTCAACTTAGGTGAAATGTCAATGACTCCACCTAATGCAAGTCCTCCTAGATACCCAAAGACCATTCCAATTAAGCCACCTATTAGGGTTAATATTAAAGCCTCAATTAAAAACTGAGTTAAAACTTCTTTGTTTTTAGCGCCTAGGGCTTTTCGAATTCCTATTTCTCTGGTTCTTTCCTTAACCGTAACTAGCATAATGTTCATAATCCCCACACCCCCAACAACAAGGGAAATGCCTGCAACAATACTGATAAAAGCCATCATGATACCCAGTTGTGCATTAATTTCTCCCATTTGTTTTGATAGGGGTTCGACATTGTATAAATTCTTAACGTTATGTCTTTTTTCTAATATCTTTTTAATATTTTGTGCCAACTCGTTAACATTGGCATCTTCCTTCGCCCCTACCATCGCCATAGATGCTTTACCTTCACCATAATCAAACATGCTTGACATAACTGTTTCGTACGGCAAATAGACCATAAGAGGAATATGTTCTTTTGGCATTCCTGCTATATCATAGGTATCCTCTTTAACCCCTACTATTTCGAATAAGTAGTTTTGATTATCATATCTAAGTTCAATTTGTTTTCCTATAACATTAGTGGTTCCAAATCTCTGGGTAGCAAGCGCCTCTTCAACAACTGCTACGTTTGCTTTGTTTTTATTGTCGGATATAGAAATATTCCTACCCTTTATTAGCTTAACAGGCATTACTTTGCCGTAATCTTCTGTAATACCCCATATCTCACAAAATTTAAGTTCATCAGCTTTTCGCATCCTTAGCTCTCCCATAAAGGCCATAAACGGTGTAGCCGTATTTATGCCTGGCAAATCCATAAGGACTTCAAAATCTTCTGTAATAAAAAAGTCTTCCGAGCCAGCTTTCCCAGCATCTAATTGTATGGTTCCTTTTCCAAACTTATCAAATAGCCCCGTAAGACTATCTTGAACCCCGGCTCCAATAGACAGGATCATAATAACAGACCCTATTCCAATAATCATCCCTAACATTGTCAAAAATGTACGCATCTTGCTGCCTGTTAAATTCTGAAGTGCTGATTTTATACCTTCTCTAATATTCATAATACACCCTCCACGATTGCCGCGTCTTGGATAATACGACCATCTCTAAAGACTACTTTCCGCTTGGTATGAGCCGCTATTTCGTCCTCATGTGTGACCATAACAATCGTTGCTCCTGCATCATTTAGACCCTTAAATATCTCCATAATCTCTATGCTAGATTTACTATCTAGATTACCAGTAGGTTCATCAGCGAGAATAATAGCCGGGTTATTCACAAGCGCCCGTGCAATTGCAACCCTTTGTTTTTGTCCACCTGAAATTTCGTTTGGCTTATGCTTTACTCTATCCCCTAGGCCCACTTTCTCTAGTGCCTCTAAAGCTCTTTCTCTGCGCTCTTTTGCCTTTACACCTCCATATAGCATAGGGAGTTCTACATTTTCTAAGATGGTTAACTTAGGTAATAAATTAAAGGCTTGAAATACAAACCCTATTTTTCGGTTTCTAATCGTAGCAAAGTCTTTGTCTTTAAGATTCGATACATTTACGCCATCTAATACATAAAGCCCACCACTACCTTTATCTAAACACCCTAAGATATGAAGTAAGGTTGTCTTTCCAGATCCTGATGCACCCATAATAGACACATATTCACCTTCATCAACATGAAAACTTACTTTATCTAGAGCATTTACTTTAATAACACCTGTGTCATAGATTTTACTTAGTTCTTCAACATGAATCATTCATTTTCACCTGTTTCTGGCAGTAACACTAATGTCCCTTCTTCTAAAGATTCTGTTGGGTCTGCAACAACTCTTTCCCCTATTTCAACACCTGATACTTCTATGGATATATTATCTATTGTAAGCTCTTGCACTTGTCTTTTTTCTAGTGTGTTATCGTCTTTTATAACAAATACATATTTATAATCTGCATCGTCATCTTCCATAATAGCAAGTATCGGCAGTGTAATTGCTACATCCTTTTCTACTGTTTTGATCTTAACATCTACATTATAGCCTGGTTTTAACTCTGTCTGAGTTTCTTGTATTTCAATTATAATGGGTAAAACATTACTGGTTGATGTGCCCGATTGTTTTTTAATAGCTGCTGGGGCAATTTCAGTTACTATTCCTGTATACTCTTTAGCTTCAAGGCTATCTTGTTTAATAATAGCTTTTTGTCCTAATTGTATTTGTGGGCCATTAAATGTACTAATATCTGATTTAACTTTTAAGATGGATAAATCTAGAATTGTTACTAAAGGAGTACCTACTCCTACAGTAGCACCTTTCTCTACCATAACTTCTGATACGGTACCTGCAACGGTGCTTAACACTTCAATATTGGCTTTTGAAAGCTCGTCTTCTAGAGCCTCAATTTGTAAGTCAATAGATTTTATTTCATTTTGTTTAAGTTCGATTGCTTGTTTTTTACTTTTATCCGTTACATTATTTTTAACCACATCTAATGCATACTTTGCATTTTGTTTTTGGGCGTCAATAGACTTGATTGATAATTTGGTACCCTCTAATTGAATAGTAGCCGCCTTAAGCTTATCTTGAATACCTTTTACCATATCTGCTGCATCATCATATTCTTTTTGCGCTATAATGCCAGCTTCTAATAATTCCTTTTGATCCTTTTCCATTTTTATTGCAGTCTCTAATTCTCTTTTCACTTGTTCAATCGATAATTCTTGGGTTTCTATGGAATCTAAAATATCTTTCTCAGATTTTTCTACTTGGATAAGAGATGATTCTGCTTGAAGTATTTCTTGTTTTCCACCCTGACTTGTTAAATCATTAAGAGATGTTTTTGCAGAAGCTAGTTGTAATTTTAATTTTTCTAAATCTCTTCCTAGCCTAGTTTTTGTATCTTGATCAAAACGAAGAATAATATCCCCCACCTTGATTTGATCACCTACTTCAACCATCACTTCTTCAATAGTTCCACTTACTTCAGAATAAATACTTTCCTTATTATTTGCTTCTACTTCTCCCGCTGAAGATATTTGTGCCGATATAGAATCCGTTGACACTGTATGTGCCTGCACCGGAACACCATTCTTCGAAGCTTTACCCGCTGTCGCTATGGTACTTCCTTTTATAGCTCCTATGACGATACCTATAACAACTACACCCCCTATTGCCAAACCAATTATTTGTTTTTTACCTAATTTTACTTCTTTTAGTTTCATTTTAACACTCCCCTTAATTATAGTTGTACCTTGTTTGTTATAATTTCTATATCCCTTTTTAGCATTTCTACAATTTCTTTTTGTGAAAATCCCAGTGCTGTCATTTCTCCTAAAAATCCTTTTATAAGTTCCCCACACATGTCTGACCTCAACATTTCTGTGCGTTCCATATCAGCTACTACATACCTACCTAAGCCTCGTTGGGTTATTGCCAATCCTTCTCTTTCTAATTCTTGATATGTCCGTTGAATTGTATTAGGATTTACCTTTAATAAAACAGCCAGGTCCCTAACTGAAGGCAACTTATCTTCACTCTGTAATTCGCCAGACACAATTTGTCCTTTAATCATATTCATAACCTGTATATAAATAGGCATATTACTATCAAATTTCACTAAGCTCCTCCTCCTCACTGTACCAACATGATAATACACCAAATTTGTTATGATTACAAGTTTTTTATTATAATGATATAATGGGGATAGCAATTAGAAAGGTGTTGAAACTTATGATAAATGGTAATATAAGCGGTATTAGAAATAGCATCCTAAAGGAACTGGAACAACTCTACGATATAGTTATCCCTTCATATACAGTCATTAATCAAGAAATTATAGACCCCTTATGTATCTTGACCCAATATTTAGGTCGTGAAATTAGTGTAGGGGTTGACCGAAAAGGAAAAATTATAAGCGTAACTGTTGGTGATAGTAATACGGCCTCTATTCCCCACGGAAATGATCATCCAAATAGGCTCTGTGGCATTCGTATTATACACACTCACCCTAGCGGAAACCCTGCCCTATCTCTGCCAGATGTTACAGCACTTATGAATCTTAAATTAGATTGCATGGTTGCTATTGGGGTCACAGACGGAAAATTTTCTGGGATTTCTTTAGGCTTTTGTGACCTTAAAGAAAATAATCTCAGTTACCAAATCGCAGGCCCTATGAGTCTGCAAAAAGCAGAGTCCTTTGCTTATGAGGATTATATTAAAACGGTCCAAAACAAACTCCTTTCAATGGAAACTAGTGGAAACAACTTAGAAAAGGAAAAGGCTATTCTAGTGAGTTGTGATAATGCTGAAATGCTAGATGAGCTGGAAGAACTAGCCCTAGCTTGTGATGTTGCGGTTGTGGGAAAGGTATTACAAAAACGCAAACAGGCAGATGTCGCTTTTTATGTCGGCAAAGGAAAGGCCCAAGAAATCGCCCTTCAAAGGCAAATCACACAGGCTAATGTGCTTATTTTTGACGATGAATTATCAGGCACCCAAATTAGAAACTTAATGAACATTACGGGTTGTAAGGTCATTGATAGAACCACCCTAATCCTTGAGATTTTTGCCAATAGAGCCAGAACGAGAGAGGCTAAACTTCAGATTGAACTAGCACAACTCAACTACCGTACGACTCGGCCTATTCCATCTGGAAGCGAGGAACGTGCCGGGGGTGGTATTGGTTCTAAGGGACCTGGAGAAAAGAAACTAGAAATTGATCGGCGAAACATCATGCACCGGATAGAAGCACTACAGCAAGAGCTACAAAAGCTTAAAACAGTCCGCAAAACCCAGCGGGAAAGAAGAATAACAAGCAGTACGCCAAATGTCGCATTAGTTGGGTATACTAATGTAGGGAAATCTACTATTCGCAATCATCTTGCTAAGACTCATTCGTCAAAGAGCCATCATACAAAAGAAGGGGTCCTGGCTAAGAACATGCTCTTTGCTACTTTAGAAACAACAACTAGAGCAATTACATTAGCCGATGGACGAACCATCACATTAACGGACACCATTGGATTTATCCGAAAATTATCTCACAACCTAGTAGAAGCCTTTCAATCTACCTTAGAAGAAGTCAAAGAATCTGATTTGCTTTTACACGTTATTGATGCCTCTTCAGAGTCCGTCATTAAAGAACTACAAGCTGTAGAAAAGGTTCTTATAGAAATTGAGGCAAATGAAATTCCCTCAATTTTAGTCTTTAATAAAATGGATGGTGTGACAGAAGAATCCCGTCAAAATATAGAAGAAATCCTACTAAGAAGTAGTACTCTAGACTATAGCAATACTATTTGGATTTCTGCAAAAAAAGATATTAATCTAGATAATCTCTTGGAACTAGTTGCTTCTTTACTCCCAACCACACTTAAAAAAGCTACTTATCTTATTCCATATGCCGAGCAAGGGATGGTCGCTTACTTACACCGAAATGCTCTCATTTCAAATGAGACGCACCAAGAACTCGGAACCCTTATTACGGCTGAAGTAAACGAAGAAACTTGGAACAAAATGAAATCTTTCTTACAGTAATTAATAAAGGACAGTTAACAAATATTTGTTAACTGTCCTTTATTCTTAGTTACTTGAACTAGTTGGTAAAAATGGAATAATACTGCCTGCAAAATTTTGAATGGGCATGGATTGAAGATAAATCTTGCCTGGACCTGTTAAGGTTGTTAAAAATAATCCTTCTCCACCAAAAAATATGTTTTTGAATCCTTTAATTGAATCAATACTCATTTGAACTGTCTCTTCATAAAAAGCCACATGGCCTGTATCTACTTTTAAGATTTCTCCAGCAGCCAGTTCTATTTCTTCTAAAGCACCATCTATTTCTAAAAATACGTATCCTGTGCCAGAAAGTCTCTGCATAATAAATCCTTCTCCGCCAAAGAAACCTGCTCCTAGTTTTTTCTGAAAGTGTATCGCAAGGTCAACACCCTTTTCCCCTACTAAAAAGGCTCTTTTTTGAGCTATAATACTTTTCCCAGGTTCTAATTTAACAGCATAAATACTACCCGGAAAAGAGGATGAAAAAGCAATTGTCTGATGATCTGCCAACGCTTTAAAGTTAACGGTAAAAAAGCTTTCTCCCGAAAATACTCTTTTAACCCCGCCAAATAACCCACCACTTGCAGTCGTCTCCATAGAAACACCCGTACTCATCCAAGACATAGCCCCTGATGTTGTAAAGAGCTCTTCACCTTGGTCTAATTTTAAACTGACAAACGGAAGATTCCCACCTTTTATTTCATATTTCATCTTCTCAGCTCCTAACTGTGATATGTTACACATCTAGTTTCATATCACCATCTTTAATCCAGCCCTTCCTTCTCATAAATTCACTAATGCCTAGAGTAATAACGGCTGGTAATATAAAGTATAGTAATAAGATACTGCCTAATAGAACTACTTTGTTAGTCGTCTCGTTCATTGTCTGCCACGTCATCAATACACCTACAAGCCCAGATGTTCCCATTCCCGCCCCAGCTGCATTGTTGTGCATCTGAAAAATAACCGTTGCCATGGGTCCTGTTATGGCGCTTGTTATGATTGCCGGAATCCATATCCGCGGGTTTCTTACAATATTGGGAACCTGTAACATAGATGTTCCCAGGCCTTGTGCGAGTAATCCATTGACCTTGTTTTCTCTATAACTGGCCACTGCAAACCCTATCATTTGAGCAGAGCACCCTGCCGTTGCTGCCCCTGCCGCTAAACCTGATAAACCTAAAATCATAGAAATAGCTGCTGAACTTATTGGTAATGTTAAAATCATACCCATCATAACTGAAACAATAATACCCATCCAAAACGGCCTAAGCATTGTGGCTTGATTAATCGTCGCACCTAGTAGTGTCATAAAACTTGCTAAGGAAGGTGCCACCATAACTGCTGCAATCCCTCCTGATACAATGGTGGTAATTGGCGTAATGATAATGTCTAACTTTGTCTTCCCTGAAATTAAACGCCCAATTTCTGCACCTACGACAGCTGCAACAAATGCACCTATTGGATCTCCAGGACCTAAAAGTAGTACACCGCCTCCTTCCGCAATTAAAGTTCCTGCTACCAATTTACTAGCATTTGCTCCTAAAAAACCTGTTACAACAGTTGAGTATAAAACCATCTTAGGTACATTAAGGGCATGGGCTACGCCGACACCAATACCAACCCCTGCCATAACACTTGCTAAACTACCTAATTGAATGAGTAAATTTCCAAACCAAGACGCCGGTGCAATCCCGCCAAGTTGTTTAAGAATCAGCCCTACCATAAGGGTTGAAAACAACCCCAGTGCCATTCCGCTTAATGCCTCAATTAAATAACGATTCACTATATACTTACCAATCTTCTTTAGCTTCTCCATTTTTAAATCCCCCTAAGTGTATTTACACATGTCTTGTCATGTGTTTGGGTGGATTATATCACATTATACCTCTGTATACAAGTAGCCCTTTTTATTTAGAGCTATTTCAATTTCATCCAATATCTCTTCATTAGCAGCCTCTACTGTATGCATATGAACGCCATGTGTTAGATTCATTAGGGGATAGGTATCAAACTCTAAAATATCTTCCACAAATCGCTCTACATCCCGCCTTGTTTTTAACATCATATTGCCTACCATTTCACCATAAATAGGATGATCAATAAGGACATTCCTAATAATTCCGCCACAATCTATCATGGTATTAAGCTCATCACTTATATCATCATATTGGTGCCTCACTAAAAAAATACGTTGTTTGTTTTTCGCTGCATCTCTATACAATAAATATCCTCTTGCAGTAGCTATAATATCTAAACCTTGAGCCCTAATGAGTGCAATATCTTGTACGATTACCTGCCTGCTAACTTCAAAAATATCTCCTAATCTTCTGCCACTTAAAGGTTCTAATGTATCTGTCAGCATTTCAATTAGCGCTTCTCTTCTTTGGTCTCCATCCATGTTACACCTCCATATACTCATTCAACTTATTATATATAGCTCTATTATAGCTTATTTTTATAAAAAAAAGAGCCACTTTTAATAAAAGTGGCCCTTATATTTATTTATTAATCAATTCTTTTTAGTAATTCTTCTCGTAGCTCTTCATAACCTTGTTTGCCAAGGAGCGCAAACATATTTTTCTTATATTCTTCTACACCTGGTTGATCAAAAGGATTAATACCGAGCATATAGCCACTAATAGCACAAGCCTTTTCAAAGAAATAAACGAGTTTCCCAAAGTTATAGGCATCTAGCTCTGGTATATTAATAATAATATTAGGTACCCCGCCATCTACATGGGCAAGAAGCGTTCCTTCAAATGCTTTTTTATTTACAAAATCCATTGTCTTGCCTGCTAAATAGTTAAGTCCATCTAAATCACTTGCTTCTTTACCAAGGACAAAATCTAATTTTGGCTTTTCTACATTAAGGATTGTTTCAAAAAGATTTCTGCGTCCGTCTTGTATATATTGTCCCATAGAGTGTAAATCTGTTGAGAAATTAACGGATGCTGGGAAAATACCTCTTTGGTCTTTTCCTTCACTCTCACCAAATAATTGTTTCCACCACTCTGAAAAATATGCAAGCTCTGGCTCATAGTTAACCATAATTTCTGTTTCTTTACCTTTGCTTTTTAATATATTTCTAAGGATTGCATATTGGTATACTGGGTTCTCATCTACATTGGTATTACTGTATTCTTCCCGACCATCTGCAGCACCTTTCATCATATCTTCAACATCTATCCCTGCAACTGCAATTGGAAGTAATCCAACTGCCGTAAGCACTGAAAAACGTCCACCTATATCATCTGCAATGACAAAGGTTTTATAGCCTTCTTCTTTTGCAAGGGTTAAGAGCGCACCTCTTTCCCCATCTGTTGTAGCAAAGATACGATTCTTAGCACCCTCTTTGCCATACTTTTCTTCCAATAATCCTTTAAATACCCTAAAAGCAATAGCTGGCTCAGTAGTTGTTCCAGACTTAGATATAACATTCACACTAACGTCTTTGCCTTCACATGCCTCAAGTAAATGATTCATGTATGTACCCGAAATATTATTTCCTACAAAATAGATTTCTGGTGTTTTACGTTGTTCCTTCGTAAGTGAATTGTAAAATGTATGGGTTAAGGCATCAAGAGCTGCCTTTGCACCTAAATAGGATCCCCCTATTCCAATAACAATCAGTACATCTGTATTATCTTGAATTCTTTCTGCTGCTTTTTGTATACGTAAAAATTCATCTTTATCATAGTTAACTGGTAGGTCTACCCAACCTAAAAAATCGTTCCCTGCACCTGTTTTGTCATATAAAATTTTATGGGCACCTTCTACTTGCCACTTTAAAAATTCTATCTCATAATCCTTAATGCCTGTTTTAGAATAATCTAACGTAATCTTTCCCATCCTATTTCCTCCTAGTTAATCCCTGTTTATTTTAAATTCCTTATAGCTTCTCTAGTTTCATTCCGATTATATACCACACTATATTGTTTTCCAAGTATTTTTTATAAGTCCTACTAACTATTGCGCACTAACCTCTACCACATTTTCCCGCAATGGTTGGCATCCTATATGCGGAAAACCCCACATACTTAGGACGCAACCCTTTAACGGTAGCGAACTTCTCCCAAAATCCCAATATGATCAAATTCAATTGTTTGGTGTTCGTATAAAAACTGTACGCCATCAATCCATTCACCGTCATATTCCTTTTGTAGAAATGTTTCTTCTAATGATGCCGCTGTAATGGCCCCACCTGCAGATCCTTGGAAATAACTTTCCTTCCAACTCGTGCCTGTTGTGTTAGGATTTTCATTTAAATTAATAACAGCTATTTTTTTTCCATCTTGATCTTCTATTTTAGCCACTTCTATAATTTGGTCTCCAAATTGGCTTTTTGATAACTCTTCTGCCAGGATTTTCAGTTTTTCTTCTAGTGCAAGACTATTTTTTATAATTTTTTCACTTATAAGTTCTTTTTTATAAGTATCAATATTAGCACCATATATCCTAAATACAGATTCCCCTTGTTGCTCCATAGAATCTGGTTCCCCACTTACCCTAGTTGGGTCTAACTTTACTATTTCATCCTCTAGTTCTTGATTGTTTTGTTGCAGCTGTTGGATTTCTTCTTTTAGGGCTTGATTCTCTTGGCTTACTTTAGATACCTCTTGCTGTAAGTTTACATTTTCTGCTTTTACTGGATTAGAGCAAGCCGTCATTGTTGCACTTATTGCTATGATTCCAGTTAATAAAAATATCATATATATTGTTTTTTTCATGTTAGCCTCCTTCATTGTATTTACTTCCCTATACTTAGTATACACATAATTAAGTATATACAAACCTACATAATACGATTTTAAGTATTGTATCTATAGTTTACCACTTTTTTGATATAATTTCTATACTGTTATTTTCCTTGCATACCAACTTAATGTGGTGTAATATATAAATTGTTAGAATTAATTGATAACTTGGAGGGGTTTTATGAAATTAGAAGTCAAGAATCTCCACAAAAACTTCGGAGATACAGAAGTGCTACATGGCATATCTTTTAATGTTGAAAAGGGGAAAGCTTTAGGCCTTTTAGGTAAAAATGGGGCCGGCAAAACAACTACTATTAGAATTTTAATGAATTTATTTGAGGCTAACGCAGGTGAAATTCTCTTAGATGGAGAGAAGTTTAACCCTAGAAAGCATCAAATAGGCTACCTACCTGAAGAACGCGGATTATATCCTAAGCAAAAGGTTTTAGACCAGCTTATTTATTTAGGCCAACTAAGAGGCCTGGATCAAAAGACTGCCAAAGAAAATACTCTTCACTGGTTAAAACGACTAGGGGTAGACCAGTATAAAGATAAAAAACTTGAAACCCTGTCTAAGGGCAATCAACAAAAAGTACAGCTCGCCGAAACTTTTCTATGTGATCCTGATATTATCATTTTAGACGAACCTTTTAGCGGACTTGATCCTCTTAATTCACAGATTCTAAAGGATATTATAGTAGAACTAATCGCAGGGAATAAACTTTTGATTTTTTCAAGTCATCAAATGAACTACGTAGAGGAATTTTGTGAGGAAATCGCTTTAATTGATCAAGGAGATATTGTTTTAACTGGCAATTTAAACACTATTAAAAAAGATTATGGAAAAGATAGGCTCACCCTTAGTTTAGTGGGCCTATCCTCTAATAACACAGGAGAAACTCTAAAAAATCAACTAAGCCATATCATTCAAGTTATAGAGGCTAGAAAAAACTACGTCATTATAGAATTATTACAAGGCAAAACAAAGAATGACTTGTTAAAAGAAATGGCTATTTTAGACTTAGATATTGAAGGTTTTTCTATCTATAAGCCTAGTTTATACGATATATTTGTTCAAAAGGTAGGTGATCATTCATGAGGGGCTTATTTACAGTATTAAAGTTTGAATTAGTTAGTTTTCTAAGAAACAAAGTTTTTATTATCTCTACACTTGTCATTTGCCTAATTGCAGCAGTAGGATTATCGTTTCCAACGATTAAGGATGCTTTTGCTACCCTATCAAATCAAGATTCTAAAGCAGAAGCAGACAAAGATATTAAGCATTATGGTGTGATTGATAAAAATGGTATTTTGCAAAATACTAAGGACTTAACATTAAGCTTTATGGGGGGTACGTTAACGATTTTAAATGATATTAGCGAGCTAGAAAATAAGATTAATTCAGATGAATTGGAGGCTGGATATATTATCCAATCACCTACTTCCTATGAATATGTTGTTAAAAACAATGACTTAATAGGTGGGAATACGTATGGATTGAAAGAAATCCTTGTAAGAGAATTTAGAATACAAGAATTTAAAGGTAAGGGTATTGAGTATTCTCAAATAGAAGATTTAATGAATCCCACTATTGAGGTTGAAACAAAGATTTTAGGTAAAGATAGTGCTGGTAATTACTTCTATACTTATGCATTAGTCTTGATACTTTATATGATGATCCTATTATATGGTCAATTAATTGCCACCTCTGTAGCCAGTGAAAAAAGCAATCGAACCATGGAAGTGCTTGTAACAAGTACCAAAAGCACTAACTTAATCTTTGGGAAAGTATTAGGTCTTGCAATCGCCAGTGTTTTACAAACTGGCCTCATTATTACAACCAGCCTTATGGCTTATAAGCTTAATGCAGCCGCTTGGGATAACAAGCTAGACTTTGTATTTAACATTCCAGCTGATGTTCTACTCTCCTTTGCAGCCTTCGGTATACTAGGTTACCTATTATATGCTTTTATATATGGTGCCCTTGGTGCTTTAGTCTCTAGGACCGAAGATGTTAGTGCCATCGCAACCCCTGTAATGCTATTATTTATTGGCGTATTTATGATATCTATTATAGGGATGACAAATACCACAAGCCTTGTTTTTAGAATAGCTTCTTTTGTACCATTTAGTTCTTTTATGGCTATGTTTATAAGGGTATGTATGGGTAGTGTCTCTCATTTGGAAGTGATCATCTCTCTATTCCTATTAGCCGGAACAACAGGACTTACAGGTCTCTTAGCTTCTAAAATTTATAGGGCTGGAACCCTAATGTATGGGAACCGTATAAAATTAAAGGATTTATTAACAATTTTTAAAAGCGAATAATATAAAGTTTATGCACAAAAGCCCTAAGATGATCATATAATCATCTTAGGGCTTTTAAAGTTAATTTATAATAATGGATGATCGTTCATTGCTTTCAGACGTTCCCATCTACGATCAGTTTCTACCTGAGTTGAATCCATAATCTCGGCATATTCTGGTTTAATGAGGTGTCTTGTTCTACCCATTAACTTGTAGAATTCTGCCACATCTATTTTCTTATTACCCTTTTCTGGATTGTACGTAATCTTAGTAATACCATTTTCGATTTCATATAGTGGGTGGAAACATGAGTTTACACCCGCTTCAATAACACTACGCTCATAACGTGGGTCATCTCCCCAGTTAAGAGGACATGCTGATATTGCTTTGATAAATACAAGTCCATGTTTGTTAGCATATTGTTGTGCTTTAGCAGCTTTTTTAATAAAATCAGTTCCATGAGATTCAGCTACTGTGGCTATATATGGAATATTAGTTGCTGCAAATATTTGCGGGGAATCTTTCGTGAAAGTAGCTTTACCATCTTGCGCTACGCCTACATGAGAGGTAGATGTTTTAGCACCCATTGGTGTTTGGTATGATAATTGATACCCAGTATTCATATATCCACCGTTATCATATTCAAATATAATCATCTTATGATTACGAAGTGCTGCACCAATGGCTGGCCCCATTCCAATATCAAGACCACCATCACCTGTTACCATTACAAATGTTATTTCTTCATCTTGTGCAATTTCCCCGCGTCGTTTTTTCTCATGGTATACTTCTACAATTCCTGAAAGTGTCGCTGCACCATTCTGGAATAAGTTATGAACATAAGTTGTACGGAAGGCTGTTTTTGGATAACCTGTTGTTGTTACCATCCCGCAACCTGTGTGGAAAAGCAAGACGACATGTCCTACTAGTCCTTTAAGGAGTAAATTAAGGTTGACTGGAATACCACATCCTGGGCATGCTCCGTGTCCTCCTATAATACGCTTTGGCATTGCTGTACTATCCTTAATGAGAGCACCTTTAACGCTCATTGTTTTTGTTTCTGGATCTTCTGTTACAGTTGTAAAGTTTGGAGATAGTTCTTCTTTTGTTAATGGATCAAAATATTGTATAGGCTCGTAACCTTCCTTACCCTTATAGTGCCCATAGTAGTCAAACTTAGGAATTTCCTTTTTGGCTGCTAGATCAAGTCCAAGTTCAAATACTTTTTCTGCATCTTCTACATAGAAGTCTTTACCTGATAATCCATATACACGTGATATAACATCAATGTTAGACTTATAGTCTTGAAGGGTGGCTTTAATTTCTAGTGACATATTACCTCCACCTGCGCCATAACTATCTTGGCGATCAAGTACAACAAGAGACTTTAAGTTTTTAGCCATATTATAAATGTGCTTCGCTGGCCATGGACGAATAACGTTGGTTGTAAATACCCCAACCTTTTTGCCTTTTGCTCTTAAGTTGTCTACGGCTACTTTAACAGAGCCATAAGCAGATCCTAAAACAAATATACCAACCTCGGCATCTTCCATTTCGTAAGCTTCAAGTGTGTTATATTTACGCCCTGTAAGTTCTGCGTATTCTTCAAATACCTCTGTTATAACTTCCCTTGCATCTTCCATTGCTAAATGAAGCTGGTATTTGTTATTAATGATATCAGGTTCATTCATGTATGAGCCAAATGTTGCTGGCTTAGCTGTATTTAAAGCTGTATATTCTGGGTTATACTTACCAATAAAGTCTTGAACATCTTGATCATTAGCCATTACTTTTGTTCGGCGTTTTTGGTGACTTGTAAAGAAGCCATCAAATCCAACGATAACAGGTAACATTACTTTTTCTGCTACTTTAAGTGCAATAATATTCATATCATAAACTGATTGGGCTGTTTCTGCATACAATGTTACCCAGCCTGTATTAAGGGTGTACATAATATCACTTTGGTCACCTTTGATTGAAAGAGGCCCAGATACCGTACGGCATGCAATATTCATAACCATTGGCATACGTGTTCCTGATTGTACTGGAAATTGCTCTAATGCATAGAGAAGCCCATTGGCTGAAGAGGCATTAAAGACACGCCCACCACCTACACAAGCGCCGTAACAAACACCTGCTGCACCATGCTCACCATCTGCTGGTATTAATTTAACATCATGTAATCCTTCTGATTTTAATAAATCTAAATGCTCTGCAATTTCTGTAGATGGTGTAATTGGAAAGTATCCCATAATGTGGTAGTTGATTTGTTTTGCTGCATAGGCTGCTAATTGATTACCACTGTCAAATACAATTTTTTGTTCTACCATTATTTAGCTCCCCCTTCTTCCATCTGTACTTCATTTTGATCTGATTGTGTATCCACAATTGCATTTGATCCTACTTCTTCAAATTCCATCTTATCTACAATTATTTCTTGATTACGAATATGAATATCCCATAGTTCATCAAAGTCTCTTTCTTCCACAGCCACAAGTGCTGCTACTGGACAAATTTCTACGCACCTTAAGCATCCTTTACAGTGATGGTAGTCTGGCCCTAAGTTAACCATTGCTGGCTTATTTCTATATTCTCCTGGAACAAACTGATAAACCATATCAGGACACGTTGAGTCACACAGGCCACAGTTAATACATTTTTCTTTAATAAACTTGGGAACGAATCCTTCACGGCTTGCTAACATATCATTAGCAATCATACTTCCTACATGTGGATTAAGCCCACCAATAGGAGCATTATCCCAACCCCATTCATACTGTACTTCTTTGGCTTTCACATATTCGTACTTATCATCTGGCGCAAATTCCTTCATGGTTATTTCATCATATCCTCGTTTAACACCTCGCAAATTACCTGCTAATGCTGCTGGATACTTTTTACCAATGGCATTCTCTACGGCTTCTTCAATAGCTTCTAGAGGAATAAACCCGGATGCTTTAGCTAAAGCACCCAGCATAACCATATTGACCCTTGTTTTTTCTTCTATGGCAATCTTTAGTGCATCAACGCAGTATACCTTGCCCGCATATAATTTTAAACGATCTCTTACTTCATCTGGCGTATTAACTGAGTTTATAACAACAGCTGTTTTTTCTGTAACACCTGCAGTAACGGCCACTTTCCCTGCCAAAGCTTCGTGAAACAAGCCAAGCAAATGCGGCTCTGTTATGGGTGTACTAATTCTAATTTCTTGTTGTGGATCGCACCAGCGAATAAAGGACTTTACGGGTGTACCTTTTTTCTCTGAACCATAACTTGCAAAGCTAGAGCTATTGAGCCCTAGTTGAAGAGCGCCGATTTCTCCAAGTATTTTTCCACTTAGATTAGCACCTAAACCACCAACACTTTCTAATCTTATTTCATAAAAGCCAAGTTCATTGATTGTAGGTAATGATATGATTGGAGCTGTCATGTTAATCCTCCTTTTAAGTATTTACATATTTTTAAATCTTATATATATATTATCAAGGCTTGATCGGTTATTGTCAATAATTTGTGATAACTTAATACATTATCTCAGTATTATTCTGACCTTTTTCACCGTTCTTTCTATTATTTACTTTTTTACATATTTTATGTAAAAATATCAAAACACTTTAATATTTGAGCAATATCTGCTTCTTGTAATTCTTCTTGTATGGGTAGTTTTTCCTCTTTTATTTGTTCCTCTTGTCTTTGTTGGCTTTTTGTTTCTTCATACTGTTTTATTTTAGTCTCTAATTGCTCTATTTTAGTAAGCAAGAATGAAACCTTTTCTTTTTCCTTTTGGTTTGTTTTAAATTGTGGATATTCATTATTAAGATAATTTTTAATCCTTAAAAACAATTGCTGTTTCTCCATCTTAATATCTGAGTACAACTCAAGAAGTGCTAGTATTATGCCAAGTGCGGCACTTACAATGATTCCTACTGAATGTATTTTTGACCGTCCCAACCCCACAGTCATGGTTTCAAATGACACCATTGCTATGATACTTATCCAAAGCAAGTACTTGCCTTTATTTGCTAATGTCTCAATCCCTGACACTTTGAATGTACCTATCTTATTATTGTAAAAACAACCCATTATTAATGACTCTAAATCCACTGTTTCCTTATCTTTATAGCTATTATACTTGTCCAACAATAAGGAGATAAGTTTTACTTCACTTTCTGGCTTATAGGCTTTTGGATCTAAATAAATATCAATACTTCTATTATGCTTTTTCAAGTTATTATTAAACATAAGAATACCTAAAGATGTACACAAAAATATGATTGTGTTAAAAACTAAAAACATTATTATCATAAGACCCTCCCTTTACTTCTAAAATATGTCTTTTATTACATATTTTATTATAACCCATTTTATGGTAGTTGCAAGGCTTATGCATTTTTATATTTAACTTTATTCCATTTTAGCTATTTCTTTAATCATCGCTTCAATCATCTGGCTTGCATTTTTAGCCGCTAAATCCACAAAATCATCAAAATTCACTTCTGCACTTTGATCTGCTTTATCTGAAATTGCCCTAATAACCACGAAAGGAATCTTATTTAAAAAACAGGTATGAGCAATAGCTGCCCCTTCCATTTCTGCGCAGTACGCTGTAAAATTCGTATATATTTCTTCTTTAACCTTCATACTTGAAACAAACTGATCACCACTCGCAATCCTGCCAACATATACTTTATGGTCTCCTTGCACTTCTTCTGCAGCTCTTTTTGCTATTTCTACAAGCCATTCATCTGCCTCAAAAAATTGCATATCCATACGTGGGATATAGCCTTTTTCATGGCCAAATGCTGTAACATCCATATCATGTTCTACCGTGTCACTAGAAATAATAATATCCCCTATATTTATATCTGGATGCAGACCACCCGCCACGCCTGTATTAATAATATAGGATACATTAAAAATATCAATTAAGATTTGTGTACATACAGCCGCATTAACCTTCCCTATCCCACAACGCACGAGCACAATTTTTTGTCCATCCATGATGCCTTCATAAAATTCCATGCTAGCTATACTCTTTGTATGTGTAATCGTCATGTTCCTACGTATTACAATAATCTCTTCTTCCATTGCACCTATAATTCCTATTGATTTCATTTGATTTGCTCCTTTTATTTAAAGTTATTATAATCATTATGTTATATATTATACACGCTACAGCAAAAAAAAGCTTGCACTTAGTTTATCTCAAAACTAGGCAAGCTTTCATGAAATTTTTAAATTTCCTTTAATATTCTAAGATAATGATTAGCTTCCCTAAGTACATGATCTGCTAATAACGGTATAATAACAGATTTAATTTTACACTCTAATATATCTTGAGTTGCTTGCCTTTTAAAATTCCCAATTTCCTTTGTCACAATTATTGTTTGGCAAGTTGTTTTAACAAGAGACCCACTTTGCATCTCTTTTTCTTTAACATCCTTGGATAAGGTCTTAAACTCTTTTTCAAAAGACTGAGCCCCAGCAATTAATTGTTTTTCGGATGGATCTAGAAGCACACTCATTATTGTGGCATGTTCTTCCATAATATGATCCCAAAAAGCTTCAAGTGCATACGCTTGCTGGTCAGATACAATTTTTTCACATTTTTGTATCTTTTGAATCATACCCAAATAAAATTTAGCTTCACTAATAATATGTTCTAATAAAGCTGGATAATTTCTGGTGAAAATACCACAGGATAATACATCTGATAAAACCTTATCTTTAAAGTTTATAAAACTCATTAATAGATTTATAACATTATTATTGAGCATTTTTATTTTATTCTCAAGTCCAGGCGTACAGACGTCACTGCAGCTCCCCTTTAAGCCTATCTCCGCCTGTGTTAAGTTTGTATTAATATTAACCCCCGTAAAGTAAGCTGAGCTCATTTCAGCTTTCAAGGTAAATGGCGTTATTACTTCTCCAGATTCTAATACCTTAGGATTTACAACACCACTAGATAATGATATTGTCTCTATTAATATTTTATCAAATTTCATTTGATAGCTATTAGCTTGTTGTATTAAGCTCTGATCCTTTGGTGTAAAACCTGTTACTAAAAAAAATGCGTGTTCCTTCATAATCCTTGCAAAAAAAAGATGCAAGGCTAGGGATTGCTTTATAACTTCACTGTTAGATAACATATCTATCGCTCCTTCATATACACATGACTATATCTAGTATATTAAAAGAATCTATAAAAATTACCATTAAAATAAGCTAGGGCCATTACGCCTCAGCTTATCTTTTTCTTCAGTATTTAAATTTAGGTTTTAAACTTTCCTAGGATAACCTAATAATCGTTAATGCTGCACCTACACCATTTTCTAATGGTAATTCTGCTGTGGCATCTGATAATTCTAACGCAACAGTATCCCCAGCTTGTAAGCTTACTATAAAACCTGCGTTGTAAGATATTTCGATGAATGGTCTACGTATAGAAGCTGGGATTGGTACTCTATTCACGAGTATCTTAGACTGTAGTGCAATACTTGTTGATAGATTAATGTCATAAATTATATAATATCTTCCCGATGTTGGTACTCTAAACACAGTGTTTGCAGCATTTACACTAAATCCATCTAAGTTTTGGGTTGGTAATGGCACTAAGCTACCCTCTATTGTCACATTTATTGTGCCGCCACTAAGATTGGCTGCAAACATAGATTGTGCTGTAGCAGTCACACCCGATGGACCCGCTGGGCCTGTTGCCCCTGTTGCTCCTGCAACCCCTGTGGCTCCCGTGTCACCCCTTGGACCTGCTGGACCCGTGGCCCCCGTAGCTCCCGTGTCACCCTTCGAACCTACTGAGCCTGTGGCTCCTGCGCCTCCTGTGGCTCCCGTGGCTCCGGTATCACCCTTCGGACCCACTGGACCTGTAGCTCCTGTAGTCCCTGTATTACCCTTCGGACCCATTTGACCTGTTTGACCTGTTTGGCCTGTTTGGCCTGTTTGGCCTGTTTGACCCGTTTGACCCGTTTGGCCTGTTTGGCCTGTTTGGCCTGTTTGGCCTGTTTGGCCCGTTTGACCTGTGGCTCCCCTGACTCCTGTATCACCCTTTTGACCTGTTAAACCCATTGATCCTCGTGGTCCCTGCGGACCTACTGGACCTGTAAATCCTCTGGGTCCCCGTGGCCCTCTGCATACACATGTACATCCACAACCACATTTATCCTCAATTACTCTTTCATCCTCACACCGATCATCTGACTCATAATCATAGTCTACATCTGACTCCCAGTTGCAATCACAATCATACCTATCCATATACAAATCCCCTCCTAAAACTATAAGCTATATCTCTATTCACAGTATGCCAGGAGGTTCATTTTGTTGCATAAATCGACAATACTATACGATTAACTATCTATTTCCCCGAAAAACTCACTCCACCTTGATAGCTCAAATTCTAGCCTCTTAAAATCAATAATCCTACTTTCTTTATGTACTTCTTTACCCTCAGCAAACATAATAATCGTGGGTACTGTAAAAATCATAAATTCCCCTGCCGCTTCTTTGACCTCATCTACATAAACGTATATTTCTTTTATATCACTATATTTCCCTAATAATTCTTCCATTCTTGGTTTTATAGCCTCACATACACCACAAGCTTTCGTTGATCCTATAAGGACCACTAACCTATTACTTTTAATAGTATCTAATATCTCATTTAAGTTTTTATATTCCGCTTGTCTCACCCGAATCTCACTCCAATCTCTCCATTAGCTTAAAAGAATATCCTACCTCTTCTACTTGAGCCCTTGTCAGGACAGTTCCTTCTTCAGGCCTTTTATTTAATTTAAATACCACTGCTTTTTGATTGACCATCTGTTCAAAATTAATGCGATTCATCTGTATATCCATTTCCATTAACTCAGATATAATTTTAGCTGTTGATTCATGGCCTATAGCAGATACATATCCATTTTCACACAAAAGCTTTTTTGCTTCACTAACACTTAAATCACTTACTCTATACAAACCATTTGTTGTCGCCACTGTGCCATTAAATATTCCTACTTTCATGTACATAAGCTCCTTTCAGTCTCAAACCAAATACTCTATCTCCTTACATAATACATCACTAGGGATCCGTTAACAAATAAAAAATGAGGATAGCCCATAATAGGACTATCCTCACTCTTTAGCTAAACTCACCATATTCCCTAAATCTTTCATAACGACTTTCCACAAGTTCATCTATAGGGATTTCTACAAGTTGTTGTAACTGCTCCATTAAATACGCCTCAAGTAACTTTGCCGCTGTTTCAGGATCTACTTGTGCGCCGCCCACAGGTTCTTCGATAACTTGATCTATGATTTTAAAATCATATAAATCCTCAGCTATTATTTTCATTACACCTGCTGCTTCTTCAGCTCTTGAACTATCCTTCCACAAAATACTTGCAAATCCCTCTGGGGATAAAATAGAGTAAATCGTATTTTCTTGCATAAAAATCTTATCTGCAACACCTAAAGCAAGGGCTCCACCACTTCCACCTTCTCCTATAATCCCCGAAATAATAGGTGTGCGAAGTCTTGACATCTCTAGAAGATTCCGAGCAATGGCTTCACCTTGCCCTCTTTCTTCTGCCTCTAACCCACAATAAGCTCCTGGTGTATCTATTAAACAAATGACAGGGCGATTAAATTTTTCCGCTTGTTTCATTAGGCGTAGTGCTTTACGGTACCCTTCAGGGTGAGCCATTCCAAAATTATTAGCAATGTTTTCTTTGGTATTCATTCCTTTATTTTGGGCTATCACCGTTACAGCAATATCCCCCAACTTACCAATACCACCGATAATAGAGTGATCATCTGCAAACGCTCTATCTCCCCGTAGTTCTATAAAGTCTTTAAAAATTTGCTTAATATAATATTGGGCATTGGGACGTTCTTGTTTCCTTGCAAGTTGTACCTTATCCCATGGACTAAGTTTACTCATCATCATCACCCCTTTCACATTGATGTAAGGCTAATAATGTAGAAAGAGTTTGTTTCATATCCTTACGCGCAACAATTGCGTCCACCATACCGTGCTCTTGTAAGAATTCAGATTTTTGAAATCCCTCAGGAAGTTTTTGCCTGATGGTTTGCTCTATAACCCTAGGTCCTGCAAATCCAACAAGAGCCTTAGGTTCTGCTAGAATAATATCTCCTAACATTGCAAAACTTGCTGTTACACCACCCGTTGTAGGATTGGTTAACACAGTTATATATAAAAGTCCTGCATCATCGTGTCTCCCAAGTGCCGCACTTGTTTTTGCCATTTGCATAAGAGAAAATATTCCTTCTTGCATACGCGCCCCACCAGATGCGGTAAATAAAATAAGTGGCAGTTTGTGATGTGTCGCATACTCTATTGCCCTTGTTATCTTTTCTCCAACAACTGAGCCCATACTTCCCATCATAAAACGACTGTCCATAACCCCTAAAACAACTTTGGTGTTATTTATATTACCGATTCCTGTTATAACCGCTTCTTTTTGTTTTGTCCTTGCTTGGGCAATCCCTAGTTTGTCTTCGTAAGCATCATATTCAAGTGGGTTAACGGAAGTCATATTTTTGTCTAATTCATACCAGCTACCTCTGTCAATTATTTGGTACATACGAGTCCTTGAAGCAACCGGAAAATGGTGATGACACACAGGGCATACACCACCGTTATGTTTAATATCTTGGCTATAGATAGAACCTTTACAATCAGGACATTTTATCCACATTCCTACTGGCACTTCTGGCTTGTTATCCACAGTTTCAGGAGTTCTCCCCCTCATCTGTGCATACTTAGGTTTTCTAAAGATTCCATTAAGCACTATTTATCAACCTCCATACCTGACATAATTGATGTTAATTCTCTTTCGATAAAAGAGGTATCAAACTCTCCTGTTTCAAATTGTGGGGTATGAATAAGCTGATACTGAAAATCTATATTCGTATCTATTCCCCCAATCTGAGTCTCCCCTAATGCTCTACGCATAACATCAATGGCTTCTTGCCTATCTTTCCCATAAGTGATTATTTTTACAAGCATAGAATCATATGTATGTGGCACACAATAGCCATCATAAATAGCTGTTTCTACTCTTACATTACGCCCTCCCGGAAGATGAAGCCCTGATATACTTCCAGCACATGGCCTAAAATTAAATAGCGGATTTTCTGCATTTATTCTACACTCAATGGAATGGCCTGTAATAGATATATCATCTTGGGTAAATGATAATTTTTCACCTGCGGCTACTCTAATTTGCTCTCTCACTAAATCCATCCCTGTAACTAATTCTGTTACTGGGTGTTCTACTTGAATCCTAGTATTCATTTCAATAAAATAATAATTACCCTCAGGATCCATAATAAACTCAATGGTTCCTGCATTTGAATAGTCAACTGACCTGGCTGCCTTTACGGCATCGCTGCCCATTCTTATGCGCTGCTCTTGGGTTATAACTGGAGAGGGTGCTTCTTCAATCATCTTTTGATGTCTTCTTTGAAGAGAGCAGTCTCGCTCACCTAAATGAACAATATTACCATGCTCATCACCCATAATTTGAAATTCAATATGACGTGGGTTTACAATATATTTTTCCATATACACTGCATCATCACCAAAGGCACCTTTAGATTCTGCTTTTGCTGCACTAATAGACTTTTCAAGTTCTGATTCATCCCATACAACACGCATTCCTCTACCGCCACCACCAGAAGATGCTTTAATAATAACCGGGTATCCTATCTCAAGGGCTATTTCTTTTGATTTATCAAGGTTATCAATAACACCTTCCGATCCTGGCACAACCGGAACCCCTGCTTTAATCATCATTTCTCTGGCCTTAGATTTATCGCCCATATTATCAATCATTTCTGCTACAGGTCCAATAAACTTAATATTGCAGCTCTCACAAATACGGGCAAATTTTGCGTTTTCTGATAAAAAACCAAAACCAGGATGTATCGCCTCTGCCCCTGTCCCTATTGCCGCGCTAATAATATTTTCCATATTTAAATAACTATCTCTAGGTAAGGGACTTCCGATGCATACTGCCTCATCAGCCATTTTGACATGGAGGGCTTCTTTGTCTGCAGTAGAATATACTGCTACAGTTTGGATCCCCATTTCTCTACAAGCACGTATAATACGTACTGCTATTTCACCTCTATTAGCAATTAAAACCTTCTCAAACATCAGACACCTCCTACAAACCTATTGCAAATGTTAACTCAGCCATACAAGCTATTTCACCGTCTACGGTTGCTACAGCTTTGCCTATACCAATAGGACCTCTTTGCTTAATAATTTCACAGCTCAGTTCTAATTTGTCCCCAGGGACTACTTTTCTCTTGAATTTAGCTTCTTTAATGCCACCAAAAAATGCAACTTTCCCCTTCATCTCTTCTTGGGATAAGAGTGCAATCGCCCCAACTTGAGCCAAAGCCTCCACAATAAGAACGCCTGGCATTACAGGTAGTCCTGGGAAGTGGCCCTGAAAAAAAGGTTCATTAATGGTTACATTCTTATAGCCGCTAGCGCTTTTACAATCCTTCGAAACACTAGCCCGATCTACTAATAAAAAAGGATATCTGTGAGGAATAATAGCCATAATTTGTTCTGTCGTTAACATACTAGTCGCCTCCTAAGCTTGGGGATTAATAATAAACAAGGGTTGACCAAACTCAACCATTCCCTCATTTTGAGCTAAAATTTCAATGACTTCCCCGTCTATTTCTGCTTCAACTTCGTTCATTAATTTCATTGCTTCTATAATACAAACTACATCACCTTTTTTAACCTTTTGCCCTACGGAAACAAAATTATCTGATTCTGGATTTGGAGCAGTATAAACCGTTCCAACCATTGGGGACATAATAGCACATCCTGTTATCTCTGGTGTATTTTTTATTGAAGCCGTCTCAGCTACTATGGTTGAGCAAGAAGGAGCCACTGATACTGTTTCTTCAAGTGGGGCTGGGCTTTGACTCCCTGTTGGCGCCACTATGATTTCTTTTTTCTTTTCTATCTTAATTTCTATATCATCATGTTTAATCTCTAATTTTGTCAGTTCACATTCTTTAAATTCTCTCATAATTTCTTTAATTACTTTGATATCCATCTTAGTTTCCACCTTCCCAACGTTTCATTAAAATTGTTCCATTGTGACCACCAAATCCTAAGGAGTTACTCATTGCATAATTAATGTTAGCATTTCTACCTTCATTGGGAACATAATCTAAATCACATTCCGGATCAGCCACCTTAAGCCCAATGGTTGCTGGGATAAATCCATCCTCAAGTGCTTTTGCAATTGCAATGGCTTCTACTGCCCCTGCAGCTCCTAATAAATGGCCTGTCATGGATTTAGTAGAACTAATCTGTATATCCTTTGCCATCTCTCCAAACACATTTTTAATGGCAATTGTCTCAAATTTATCATTATAAGGGGTACTTGTTCCATGAGCATTAATATACCCAATTTCTCCCTTGTTTATACCTGCTTCATTAATTGCTTCTTCCATTGCTCTAGCAGCACCTTCTCCTGATGGATCTGGAGAGGTAATATGATAGGCATCTCCAGTCGCTCCGTAACCTACTACTTCTGCAATAATATGAGCCCCTCTTTTTTGTGCATGGTCCAATGTTTCCAACACTAATATTCCCGCACCTTCACCCATAACAAATCCATCTCTTTCGCCATCAAATGGAATCGATGCTCTTTTTGGATCCTCACTTAAACTAAGCGCTGTAAGGGCTTGAAATCCTGCAATCCCTAAAGGCGTAATACTTGCCTCCGATCCACCTGCTAAGATAACATCATTAATTCCTGATTTCAAAGCTCTATAAGCTTCTCCGATAGAGTGGGTACCTGAAGCACACGCCGTAACAATTGTTGTACAAATTCCCTTTGCACCTGTATAAATCGCAATATTCCCAGCTGCCATATTTCCGATACTCATAGGTATAAAAAATGGCGATACTCTTTTAGGTCCTTTGGTGAAAAGTTTGTTGGCTTCTTGCTCAATAGTAGCAATACCCCCGATGCCTGTTCCCACGATGACACCAACCTTAGTTAAGTCTTCTGCCTCTAGATCAAGTCCTGATTGCTTTATGGCATCCATTGCTGCATAAATACCAAACTGAGAAAAACGATCTAATCTTCTGAGTTCCTTTTTAGGAATATATTGGCTTGCATCAAAGTCTTTGACTTCAGCTGCTACCTTTACATCATATCCTTCTGATGTATCAAAAGATGAAATAACATCAATTCCACATACACCTTGCTTCATATTGTTCCAGAAACTATCAAGGTCATTACCAAGTGGAGATACCACTCCCATACCAGTTATAACGACACGATTTTTCATATTTTCACCAATCCTTTTTTAAGATATACTACATTGCCATTCCGCCATTTACATTAATTACTTGCCCTGTAATATAGCTAGAAAGGTCACTGGCTAAAAAAAGTGCCGTATTTGCTATTTCTTTGGCGTCTCCAATTCTACCCATTGGAATATTTAAAACTAAGTTATCTTTAATCCCTTGTGCTAACTTATCTGTCATGTCCGTTTCTACAAATCCTGGCGCAATAACATTCACCCTTAAGTTTTTACCTGCAAATTCCCTTGCTACTGACTTTGTAAATCCTATAACACCAGCCTTTGATGCTGCGTAGTTACTTTGCCCTATGTTCCCTATCACACCAGAAATAGATGACATATTAATAATGCTGCCACCTTTTTTCATCATAACGCGGCTAGCATGTTTGGTACAATTAAAAACACCTTTTAAATTCACATCGATGACATCATCAAATTCTAATTCTGTCATTCTAAGTAATAACATATCCTTGGTAATGCCTGCGTTGTTAACGAGGATATCTAGAGTTCCATACTCTGATACAACCTTTTTAATCATGGCTTTTGCATCTTCTCCATTTGCAACATTGGCTCCTATTGCCATGGCTTTACCGCCCATTTCTTCAATTTCTTTTACGATCTGGTCGGCTTCATCTTCCGAGGAAGAATAGTTAATGACAACAACTGCACCTTGGCTAGCAAAAAGAAGCGCAATTGCCTTTCCGATTCCTCTACTGCCACCTGTAATTAAAGCAACTTTATTTTTTAGCATTAATTGACTCCTCCTAATAGTTCCTTCGCTTTTTGCAAAGTTTCGGGGCTTTCAATGTGACATACAGTTTTGCTCTTGTCTGTCTTCTTAACAAAATTGCATAAGGTTTTACCCTTCCCGACTTCAACAAATTGATCTACATCTTGAGCTATTAAATATTCAATGCTTTCTCTAAATCTAACTCTACTTTTTATTTGAAGAGGGATATTCTTCCTAATCTCCTCTGCATTTATAGGCCTCGCCTCTACGTTACTTATAATAGGAATGATTGGCTCTGCAATTTGTATAAGCTTTACTTCATCTTCCATCTGCTTAGCAGCTTCTTCTAAGAGTATGCTATGAAACGGACCACTTACGTTTAAGGGTAGTGCACGCTTTGCGCCACTTTCCTTGGCCATTTCACAAACTCTTTCTACCGCTTTAGCTTCTCCCGAGATGACCACTTGCCCTGGGCAATTGTCATTGGCTACTTCCACTATTCCTGTGTCTTGCTCTTTGCAAAGCGTATCAACTTTCTCTATAGAAAGTCCTAAAATTGCTGCCATTGTTCCGTTCACTGTTTCTGAAATTTGATCCATATAAATAGCTCTTTTTTCAACAAGGCTTAGTGCCTGCTCAAAAGAAAGAGCCCCTGATGCAAAAAGTGCTGTATACTCGCCTAAACTAAATCCAGCTACTATGTTTGGCATTATCCCATTTGCCTTGGCCGCTACAAAAGCTGCGGCACTTGCTACAAATAAGGCTGGTTGAGTATATCTCGTTTGACTAATAAGATCTTCAGGGTCCTCAAAACAAAGTTTCTTTAAATCCCAACCTAAGATATCGTTTGCATTGTTAAAAATAGTTTTACTCTCAGAATAATAATTATATAAGTCCTTGCCCATGCCTACAGATTGTGCTCCTTGGCCGGAAAATAAAAATGCAACTTTCATTTGTTCCCACATCCCTACTTATTAGTTTTAAAAATAATTTTTAATGCTTCCCATTAATTCTTTTGTCTCTTTCCAAACTTCTTCCACGATTTCTTTTGCAGATTGTTCTTTGGTGACGAGTCCTGAAATTTGACCTGCCATTACAGCTCCTCGGCTAACATTTCCAGTCATAACTGCACTTTGAAGTGCGCCTTCACCTAATTTATCGAGCTGGCTTGGATCTGTTCCCACTTTTTCAAGTTGTATAAATTCACGTGTTAGTTGGTTTTTAAGTGATCTTACAGGATGCCCTGTACTTCTACCTGTTACAACTGCGTCAATATCACTGGCTTTTATGACACGCTGTTTATAAGCTGCATGAGCTGGTGATTCATAGGCTACTAAAAATCTTGTTCCCATTTGTACACCTTGGGCGCCTAACATAAATGCTGCTGCTAGGCCTCTGCCATCAGCTATACCGCCTGCCGCAATAACTGGAATCGATAATGCCCCAGACGCTTGGGGTACAAGTGCCATAGTTGTTAATTCTCCAATATGACCCCCAGCTTCACACCCTTCAACTATAACAGCATCTGCCCCGCCTTTTTCCATACGCCTTGCAAGAGCTACTGATGGGACAACTGGAATGAACTTCATGCCACTATCTTTCCACATCTGAACATACTTACCCGGATTACCTGCTCCTGTTGTGACGACTTTAACCCCTTCTTCAACAATCATATGGGCCACTTCATCAGCAAAAGGACTCAGTAACATAACATTAACTCCAAAAGGCTTGTCGGTTAATGCCTTACACTTTCTAATTTCATCTCTTACCCACTCTGTTGGGGCACTCCCACCGGCTATAATGCCGAGTCCACCCGCTTCAGATACCGCCGCAGCAAGGGCATGAGTTGCGACCCATGCCATGCCACCTTGGATTATAGGGTATTGAATTCCTAACATCTTACAAAGTTGTTGATACATTCAAAATCCCTTCCTCTACATGGTCATATTATTGTTTTGATGTAATGTAGTTAACTGCATCTTCTACTGTTTGGATTTCTTCAACATCTTCGTTAGATATTTCAATATCAAACTCATCTTCAAGTTCCATTACAAATTCAAAAAGATCTAATGAATCTGCACCTAGGTCATCCCTAAAACTTGACTTTAATTCTACTTCATCTGGTTCTACCCCTAATTTGTCTACTGTGATTGCTTTTACTTTTTCAAATATCATTTTATTTCCTCCTGTTTAAATTATTTTTTGTTTATTGTTTTTATATAAACCTTAGAAAAACTAAGTTTTCCTAAAGGATTTATCACTACTTCGTTACCATTTAATTAAAGTTGATCCCCATGTAAGACCGCCACCAAAGCCTACAAGAACGACTAAGTCTCCCTTGTTTAGTTTTCCGCCCTCATCTAGTTCGCTAAGAGCAATGGGTATACTTGCTGCTGATGTGTTCCCATAAGTATGCATGTTTTTATAAAATCTGTCACTAGGAACTTTCATCTTTTTTGCTACACTATCGATAATTCTTTCATTGGCTTGATGTAGCACAAACCAAGTTACATCAGTAACAGTATATTCTGTGCCACCCAGTACCTGTTCTATACATTGGGGAACCCTTTTAATTGCAAAACTATAGACTTCTCGGCCCTTCATCTGCATATAAGGATTGATAAGTTCTGTTTCATGTAACATATTCTTGCTCTTAGCGGCTTGAAGGGATAAAAGATCAGCCCCTTTTCCATCACTACCCGTATAAGCTTTAATAAGTCCTGGGCTATCACTCTGACTTAACACCACGGCTCCTGCCCCGTCTCCAAATAGCACACAAGTATCCCTATCTGTCCAATCTAAGGTCTTAGATAACACTTCACTTCCAATAACCACAGCTTTCTTGTAGTCGCCACATCTTATGCCTTGTGAAGCTACTTTGAGTGCATATAAAAAGCCACTACAAGCAGCTGTTAAATCAAAACAAGTGGCATTGACTGCACCTATTTCTCCTTGTACCAGACAAGCTGTACTGGGCATAAAATACTCTGGTGAAATGGTTGCAACTATAATCAAATCAATTTCCTCAGCCTTTATCTGTGCCTTCTGTAAGGCTTGGGTTGCTGCTTCTATAGCAAGACTTGTTGCTGTTTCTCCAGTAGAAATATATCTATTTTTAATTCCTGTTCGGCTACTAATCCATTCATCTGTGGTATCAACATACTTGGTTAAATCTTCATTTGAGACCTGAACCTTTGGCACACTATGGCCTGTTCCTTCGATTCGTGCATAAGTCATCACATTACTCCTTTTACAAAATCATTTTTTCATTGCTAGATGATATTTTTCTTTAAAAAAGGTATTTAGGTTAGATAGTGATTGAATAAGCACCTCATTACCTTCTATGGATAACCCATCTATCATATTCCTAACCATTTCTCTATGGAATGCTTCATGAATTTTAAAAGCCAATCTTCCTTTTTTACTGAGTCCAATTTCCACAACCCGCCGATCTTCCTCAGACCTATTTCTTTCTACGTACCCTTTGATTACGAGACGATTAATAGCTGTTGTGAGTGTTCCAACGGTTATACCTAGCTTATCTGCTACATCTGTCATTGATAAAGCATCAGGACCTATGGCTTCAATCGTATGCATCTCAGTTAGTGAAATATCATCAAAGGGCCCTTCACTAATAGCAGCTTTTTCTATGGTTAATATATCATTAAACAATTCTACTAAAAGTTCGTTCACTAACCTAATTGAGTTTCTAGCCATCTTTTCCTCCTTATGTATTTGCTTTGCAAGTCAAATACTTTGTCTGTCAAAGTATTTCATACTCAAAGTATATAATTACATTTTTAACTTGTCAAGTACAATTTAAATGCTCTTTATGACAACTCCTAAGTAATTTGTCTAGTTTCAGAGTATAAAAAAGAATCTACACTTATTGCGTAGATTCCCTTATTTATTATCTTTTATTTAAAGTGTTGCACCTAAAAACCCTACAAAAAGCGGATGGGGTCTATTAGGTCTAGATACGAATTCTGGATGGAATTGAACGCCTACAAACCAAGGATGATCCTTTACTTCAATCATCTCTACCAGGCTACCATCAGGAGATAAGCCTGAAATGACAAGCCCATGTTTTACGAGTAGTTCACGGTACTCATTATTAAACTCATAACGATGTCTATGACGCTCATGAATAACTTCTTCTTTGTAAGCATCATATGCACGCGTCCCTTTTATTACTTGACAAGGAGACTCTCCTAAACGCATGGTACCACCTACGTGTTCAACTTCTTTTTGGTCATCCATTACAGTAATAACTGGTTGTGCCGTTTCTGGAACAAATTCTGTACTATTGGCTTCTGTAAGGCCTACAACATGACGTCCAAATTCAACAACTGCCATTTGCATACCTAGGCATATTCCTAAGAAAGGAACCTTGTTTTCTCTTGCATATTGAGTTGCTACAATTTTACCTTCTACACCTCTATTACCAAAACCACCTGGTACAATTACACCATCTGAACTTGATAATGTTTCGGCAACATTGTCAGCAGTCAATAGTTCTGAATCAATCCAATCAATTTCTACATCTGTTTGATGGTGTATTCCTGCATGATGTAATGATTCTACAATGGAAATATAGGCATCATGAAGTTCTACATACTTACCCACTAAGGCTATTTTCTTTTTATGAATTGGATTCTTTTCTCTTTCAACCATCTTGATCCATGCTGCTAAGTCTGGCTCTTTTAAATCTAAGTGAAGTTTTTTACCTACGATATTTGCCAATCCTTGAGCCTCTAACATTAATGGAACTTCATATAAAGTTTCAGCATCTAAATTTTGGATAACACAGTCTTTATCGACACTACAAAATAGTGCCACTTTATCAAGCATATCTTGTGGCATTTCATGTTCTGTACGACAGACTATAATATCTGGTTGAATACCGATAGATCTTAACTCTTTTACAGAGTGTTGTGTTGGTTTTGTTTTCATTTCAGCTGATTTCTCTAAATAAGGAACTAGAGTAACATGTATGTATAGCACGTTTTCTTTACCTACATCTGTCGCTACTTGGCGTATCGCCTCTAAATAAGGTAAGCTTTCAATGTCTCCTACAGTTCCACCAATTTCTGTAATTACAATATCTGACGGTTCTCCCGTTTTTCCCACTCGATATACGCAGTCTTTAATTTCGTTTGTAATATGCGGTATTACCTGAACTGTTGCTCCTTGATAATCACCTTTACGCTCTTTATTTAAAACTGACCAATACACCTTACCCGTTGTTATGTTACTGTATCTATTTAATTTTTCATCAATAAAACGCTCGTAGTGTCCAAGATCTAAATCTGTTTCTGCTCCATCATGTGTAACAAATACTTCACCATGTTGGTATGGACTCATTGTACCAGGATCAATGTTAATGTATGGATCAAATTTTTGAATTGTAACCTTTTTACCTCTTGCTTTCAGAAGTCTTCCTAAGCAGGCCGCCGTAATACCCTTCCCTAGTCCTGAGACTACGCCGCCTGTCACGAAAATATATTTTGTGGCCATTTTTTTCACCTCTATGATTGTATGTTAACATATTGTCCTATAACTTTACTATTATAATCTTTCTGACTTATAGAGTCAAGCAAGTTTATCTGCTTTTTTATGTTCTAAATACTGTACTTCCTAATTTCATTTAAAACTAATTTAATGCCACTTTGAGCTTGATTATTCTTCATCTTATCGATATATGTTGTTCTTTGTTTATATAGGTTTCTAATCGCTTGCTCCAATGTTACTTCATTCATATTGCTTTCTTCCATTACCATGCATAATCCTTGCTTTTCCATAGATTTAGCATTGAGAATCTGATCCCCCCTGCTTGCTTCTAGGGACAGCGGAATAAGTAAGGCGGGAATTTCCAAAGCCGTAATCTCAGCAATAGCATTCGCACCCGCTCTAGAAATCATAACGCTCGTTATAGCAAAAATATGGGGTAATTCTTTGCCTACATACTCAAATTGTGTGTAACCTGGCGTATTTTCAAAGTCTTCATCTATATTACCCCTACCACATATATGCACAATATTAAATTCAGGCAATAAATGACCTGCAATTTTGCGTATCATTGTATTTATTCTTACAGAACCTTGGCTACCACCCATTATAGTAATCGTTGGCCTATCATTGGCAAAGTTACAAATCCTTTGACCAACTTCCTTCTTTCCCTTAAACAATTCCGCCCTAATAGGAGTACCTGTTATGACTCCTTTATCTTTTACGTGGTGTAATGTTTCCGGAAAATTAACACATACCTTTTTAGCAAAAGGTATGGCAAGCTTATTCGCTAGACCTGGTGTAATGTCTGATTCGTGTATAATCACAGGAATCCCCAACATTTTTGCTGCCATTACAACTGGGACACTTACATAACCACCTTTTGAAAATACAACTTTAGGCCTTAACTTTCTGAGTAAAACAAAAGCATCTAATAACCCTTTGACCACTTTAAAGGGATCCGTTATATTCTTTAAATTTAAATATCTACGTAGTTTCCCAGATGAAATGCCATAGTAGCGAATCCCCACTGCTTGTATAAGTTCTTTTTCAATTCCGTCATGGCTCCCAATATACCTAATATCCCAACCTTCTGTTTCAAGTGTAGGAATCATAGCAATATTAGGTGTAACGTGCCCCGCCGTACCACCACCCGTTAGCACAATAGATTTCATGCTTTTCCCCCTTACATTTGACTTTTTATTTGAGCCGCATATTCTTCTAGTGTTTCAGGTGTGACTTCTTTATCAAGAGCCCAACCAAGTTGGATGCAATCATTTTCATATCTTGGAATCATATGAAGATGATAATGAGGTACAGTTTGTCCTGCTGCTTTACCATTATTTTGAATGATATTGAGTCCATCATTTCCGAATGTTCTCTTAATAATGGAAGCAAATCTTGTTGTAAGTTCAAATAACCTACCTGCTGATTCTGGTTCTAAGTCATATATATCCTTTACATGCTTTTGTGGAATAATTAGAATATGTCCCTTGGCAGCTGGAAACCTATCTAACATAACTCTAAACTCTTCATTTTCGTATATCGTGATTGAAGGCATCCGCCCACTATTAATCTCACAAAAAATACATTCTTCACTCATTCTCATCATCCTTTACATAGCTTTAAACATTTGATCTATCTTTGATAATAGCATAAAATTCCCTCTAACCTTTAATTGTCCTAACATAAATGCTTTTTGTGCCGTTATCTTTTTAGTTAAAATCTCAGTTAGAACTTCTTCTTGGGCTGTCAGTTCTACTTCTGCCCCTGGCCAAACACCTTCTTTAAATTCACAGTCACCATTCTTAATAACGACATAACCACTGTAAGGTTCATCTGATGTTACATGATACTGTATTGTAGATTCAAAATCCCCATCATATTGCCCCTGAAAATAATGTGGCAAACTACTCAGCATATGTCTTGTTGTTTTGAGTTGAGGCTCCGGAATAATGCCTTGTTCATCATCCTTCACCTGAACTAACTGCTTTTTGAAAAGATTTGCAAGATCTTCAATATCTTTTTCTTGCGTACTTTTCACATCACTTTTCGTATCATTTCTGCTGTCACTATATTTTTCATTTTCTATATTTAATTTTTGTTCAAAATCATTAATAGGTCCGCTCTGTTGTTTTGAAAACCCTAAGTTATCACTGCTTTTCATAGGTATGCGTTCTTGTTTAATCATACGGTAAAAGTCTTCTGTCATTCTCTCTACATTGCTAAGTATAGCCTCCTTATCTGAACTATATGAAGGTGTATAAATTCCAAGTTTCCCAAACTCCGTTCCTCCTAATATGTCCCATGCATGTAATATATATTCTGCCGCTTCTCTCTCTCCTCGCCACTCACTAGAGGTCAGGGCAAATAAAGGCTTTTGAAATAGCTTATTACCTTTATGATTACTGCAGTATTCAAAAAACGTACATAAGCTACCACTAACTGATAACAATTCCACCCTGCTAGCCACTACTACGCCGACAGATTGATCTATTTGCCCCAAGACTTCTTTGATCTGCTCTGTATCATATCCCTCGTAATATGGTATTCGATTCAGCTGTATGTGTTTTACTTCCACTTGAAGCTCTTCTAGTATTTCACCAACTGCCTTTAGAAGCTCTTTTAATACCTGATCTTCTTTACCCGATTGAAGAACAACTACTCTCATTTTCACCACTCTCTTTCTGTCATATTTTATTAATCCAGAAATTATAACTATTTTCACATCATCTTCTGAAACTACTTTATACTCTCTATTATAAGAATACCCTGTTGCTTCACCGCTAGATACTTATATCATTATTATACAGTGTCCGTAGTTTGTAAAGTATAAGCTCACTAATTCTTTAAATACTGGCTTGCTTTAGATAAATAACAGTTTTTAATTTCTTCTATTTCCCAGAATGAAAAAAATTGTTTTTGTTTGATACGCAGGTGTAGAATATCCCCTTTCTTCATATACGTAACTAGGGAATCAGTTAACATAACTCGCACACAGTTCCCCCTTGGAAGCCTACGAAAAACAACTGTGTTATCATAATCTATCTCCATGACTTCAAAAAGTCCTTGTTGATATACACCGTGCTTAAGGTTTGTAGCTTTCCTTGTTTTGTAGTGCCTGTATGCATTAAAGTCTACTACTAACGGGTTAGTGTTAAGAATTGGATCATTTAAGTGCTTTAATAATAACCCTTTCAGTTGATAAATTCTTAAACACTCCTTCTTATATACCTTCATAACCTCATAGCCACCTAAATTTGGAGTATTATATGTCCTTTGAATATAGGTACAATATCCTCCTACCCCTTTCAATACCTCATAAATCTCACTAGCCTTTAATCTACTTTGATTTTTAGGTAGCCAATATATTAAAAACTTATCAAAGAAATCTGAATCTATTTCATTCATATTCATTAGTGGTTCTGTATCATTACAATACGCATATAATATTTCTAATGTTTCTTTTTCTAGTGTATCTTTGTGATATTCACAAAGAGGCATACTCCCCTTCATATTTTCAACATAACTTGTAATAGATTCTAACACTTCCATACGACTAGCCTCCTATTAATTTAAGTCTATTAGTATTAGTGTCTTCATATTAGGGGAAGTTTATACCAAAAAAGCATCCCTTTTTAGGGATACTTTTTTGGTATAAACCTTTTAAGTTAAATGTTATACTCTTTTAAGTCTGATCGGAAAATATTAGCTGTATTTTGGAATTCTTTCATATTCTCTACCAGTTCTTGAATCTGCGACATATATACAGTTACATTAGAACTTACTTCTTCTGAAACGGCTGAGTTTTCCTCTGCAATAGATACGAGTGCTTCCATTTGCTCAAATATACGTCCTATTTTCTCAGCTTCTTCTACAAGTTCTCGGCTCATCTCAACAGTTACACCAGATACATCTTGTAATTCTACATCTGCTTTATTGCTCTCTACTGCTACTGAGTCTAGTGTCTTACTTTGATCGAGAAGAACATTGTACTGCTCATCCACTTTTTCTCCAAGTGATGTAATTTGATTAGTAAATTGCCCTAGCAATTCACTAATACTTTCTACTGCACTCTTAGAGCCTTCTGCCAACTGCCTAATCTCACTAGCAACTACCGCGAACCCTCTTCCTTGCTCGCCTGCTCTTGCTGCCTCAATAGATGCATTAAGGGCTAAAAGATTAGTTTGTTCTGCTATGGATGTAACTGTTGTTACAATACTTTCAATATCATGAACCTTATCTCTAAGATTTACACTTTCTTGTTTTACATCTGCAAATTGTTCACTAACTCCTTGCAAGCTTTGTACGGATATCTTCAAATTATTAAAGTTATCTCTAATACTACCTGCTACTGATTCTAATTGAACTTTACTTGCATCTTGTTTGCCTGTTATGGCTTTAAGTGTTACGACGTTGTTGTTTAAAACGCCAGAAACAATTTCTGTTTCTTCCGCTTGAGACACTGCCCCTACTGCAATTTGCTCCACACTCATGGATATATCCACTGATGTGCGGTTCATACTTCCCGCTATGTCTTGTATGGTTTGGGTAAAGAGCTCCATTTCATCTGTAATACCCTTAAATGCTACAAAGTCCCCTATAAGTTGTTTTCTATAGTCTTCTAGCATGATAGCTACTTCATCAAACTCATCAAAGCTCGTTACATCCATTTGCTCTGTATAAATTCTATTCATAAAATTCTTTAGTTGCCTCTTAACGCTACTGAGTGGCGCCATTACACGGTTTGCTGCTGCAAAACTTCCAAGTCCTGCAAAAACTAAAATAATAGCTAAACTAACAAATTTACTGCTGATAGGTATAGTTATAAGGGATCCTACTAACCCTGCAAAGATTGTCCCAAGAAAGATTTTTAAATCTGCACGTTTTGCTATTCCTAGTGATAATATTTTACTGGTGTGATAGCTACGTTTATTATATATTTTATTCTCAAATGTTATCTTTAACTCTATACGATTACCCTCAAAAGAATGTTTTTCTATCTGAACCTTTTCATTAAAGTATGTTTGAGCACCCTCTAATAATCCATAAAGGTAGTCTTCTAGTTTCCTAGGGGACTCATATGTAAAGATTGCACTATGAGAAGAAATTGCCCTAATATCGATAAATGGTGGTGTTGCGCCGGGTATATTCTTTTTAATGACTTCGTGAATATCATATAAGGATGCTAAAAAACTAAAAAGATTCTCCTTATCAAAGAAAGCTGGATACACTTTAGAAAACATATTTATATTACCTTGCCCCATAGCGTGCCACACATCTTTAGTTGTAATCCGTTTTTCTTTAGCAATAGCATCAATATACTTTCTAACGGTATCATCTGGTATATCTTCACTAATTAAAAACATCCTATTTGCTGCCCAGCCTACTGCCTCCATAGCCCTATGAGTAGCTTCTTGCCCATATATATTCTTACTTGTTTCAACCCATGTTGATACGACTGTCCCTTTCATATTAGCTTCTCTCCTTTTTTATATTTATTTCCACTTTTGGTTAATATTAAAATTCTCTTCCTTATTATACACTACTAACTCACTTTTGAAAATGTTAATACAACATAATAAGGTTTTATAATAAACCCTGAATAATATATAACATGATAATCCCCGGTATTCCCAGTATTCCTACAATTCCTAGGGTTATAGCGTTAATTCCTATTGCTATAGCCGGAAGAAGTAAGTTCGCTGTCCATATAATAATTATACCTACTCCTATTTTCACAATTATGGTACACAGTTCCTTTTTCCAAATGCTCCAAACAAGCATGAGTACGCATACTGCTATAAGTCCTATAATGATTTGCTGTGAGTTTAGATTCCCCATTGGTCAAGCCCCCTTTAGTACTATATGTACGCACGAGGGAGCCCTTTAATGCCTAACTTTTAAGGTTCACCGTATTTGGTTGAGCGTATATATCCCCTCGAGAGATGATTGCAATCATCTTGGGTTACCCTGACTTGCTGTAGTATATCTTTTTCATACAGCGGATTAGATATCCATATCTGATTTGGTCTGCTTTGTATTGGTAGGTATAGTATTCTATAAGTTGAGGGTCTGTGGCGCACTCAAAATGAGCATATGTGGTAGTCATTTCTCTGTAGGCCTCACCGATTTCACTTACGAGCTTACGTTCATCGGGGGTCATTCTTTTTTCTTTCTTATAAATAGCGCGTTGTACTTTTTTGCTAATTTTTAATCCATAGGGGTATCCTATGCCTTGTCCTGTTGCTTCCATCATTTTCACCATCCTTACTAATTAAATTCAAATTCCCTCTAAAAGCAGAATTGTTCTATTAGTAAGTATGGACAACTTGGGGTTAATTATACAATTCTAATCCCATTATTAGGGAGTCATAGTACTTCCCCTCTATTAAAAAGTCCCTTGTTTGAATACCTTCTTCTATAAAACCAAGACTTTTATAAAGCTTCATTCCTTTTTCGTGATCCGATCTTACTTTTAAATTGATTTTGGTTACAATACCCGTATCTTTAGCCCAATCTATTAAGTATGTAATTAATTCCCTCCCAATACCCTGACCCCAAAACTCTTTTAGAACACTCACTCCAAATTCTCCTGTATGCCTAGTTCTTTGCTTTACGCCCCCTGCAAAGTTTAAATTCCCAATAATATTTCCTTCTAATACCACAACAATAAACAACCCATTATCTTGGTTCATATTACCTTCAATAAAAGCCTCTTCCTCTTCCAACGTAATACCTAAACCCTCCGCCCCAAACGTTAGAAAATCTGACTCCCCACCTATAATATCCAAATAATCCAACAACTCCTGAGCATCCGATTTAATCGCCCTACGAATAACAGCGTCCTTACCTTTAACCTGTATCTTTTTCATATCCTATCATTCCTTTCTTATTTCCCATTCATAGTATCATCGTCCCACTCTAGCAACTAGCCTTATACTGTAATCTAGATTTTATCATTATAGCATTAATATTAATATGTGGACTTTAAAACATTCGGTCGCAAGAAATAAGTGGGTATCAACAAGGGCATGTTTGCAAGAATTTCGTAAAAGTACTTTGTGAAATTCTTGCACATAACCGGTTGATGCCCACTTATTTATGCGCCAAAAGCCTCCCAGATCCACCAGGATCCAAAAAGGCTTTTGATCTTTTATTTTATATTATTGTAATAACTGTAGTATTTGTTGTGGTCGTTGATTCGCCTGTGCAAGCATTGAATTACCCGCTTGTGCAAGGATATTTTGTTTGGTATACTCAGACATTTCTTTGGCCATATCCGCATCTCTAATACGTGACATAGATTCAGTCATGTTTTCCGCCGCAACATCTAGGTTAGCAACTACATGTTCAAGACGATTTTGGTATGCACCCAACTTGGAACGCGTTGAAGATACCATTGCAATAGCTTTATCTATAGTTGTGATTGCAAGTGCTGCACCTGATTGAGTTGCTGCTAAATCCAATCCAGAAACCCCTAGTGCTGATGCCCGCATATCTTCAATCCCAATTTTCATCATTTGTTTTTCGTTGGCTCCTATTTGGAGATCTAAGCCACCCGTAAGAGGTGTACCACTCGCTACCAAATCTCCATTTAGTAATGTTTGTTTATTGTACTCGGTATTTTCAGCCGTACGATCAATCTCTTCAATCAGCTGGTCGATTTCATCTTGAATAGTCCCACGGTCCTTATCCTCTAGGGTTCCATTCGAAGCTTGGACCGCAAGTTCACGCATACGTTGTAGCATACTATGTACTTCATTCAGTGCTCCCTCCGCTGTTTGGATCAGTGAAATACCATCCATTGAGTTACGATTAGCTTGTTGAAGTCCCCTTACTTGTGTCTCCATTTTCTGAGAAATAGCAAGCCCTGCTGCATCGTCTGATGCACTGTTTATACGTAAGCCTGATGAAAGTCTTTGCATGGTCTTATCCATGTTAGCATTTGTTTTATTCATTTGATGCAATGTGCGTAGTGCTGGAATATTATGATTAATTCTCAAGGATATCTCCTCTTTCTATATCTTATTTATATATATCTCTTTTATATAATCTTCTATCTTTTATTGCTACTCTTTTTATCGGCCATATACCCGCTAAACTTAAGTCCTAATCCCTTATTACGCTTTAAATCCTCGGTTATCTTTTTCTAACACCGATTCATTTAAATCATTTTTGCCATAGGTAAGTCCTGCATATAGCTGCTGGGTGTTGTTCATAACCTTTAAAGATTCATGATCCTTAGCAATTACCTCGTCCCAACCCTCTACTAACTGATTAATAAGCATTTTAGATTCATCAATAAGAGACTCATCATATACCATTAAATTTTTAATGAGTAACCCATTAATGTATACATATATTCTTAGAAGATCTTTAGATATTTCTTGGGTAAAATCAAGGGTATCTATTAATTCTTGTAATATTTGTCTGGAACGCCCTATTTCTTTTGCAAATTGGTCTTCCGTTTTTTCATGTCCATATTGTTTTACATTATCTAGGCTTTCTAATAATAAATCATAAGTAATCTTTAGCAATTGTCCTCTTGTGGCATTTGCAACTTGAGATGCTGTGATCATTCTTCTTCCTCCTCGGAATCTTGTTTATCTATATAGTGGACCATCTTCTCTATAATGCTTACAACTGACTTTTCAAGATTATTGGTCTTTGGTTCTTTCTCAGTATCCATTATCTAATCCTCCTACTAAATAATATGCTCAAATTGAGATTCTTCAAATCTGTATTTTAATAGGGATTCAGATGCCTGTGGTTTCTCTGCAAGAGATGTTTGAGGTTTTCCTTGAGAAAACTTAGCTTGCCTTACATTGTATCCAATCTCTTCAATAGCCTTTTTAAGTTCCTGTGAACCTTTTTGTAGCCCTAATGTAACCTCTGGTGTTTCTCCTATCATTTCAAAAGCCACGGCCTTATCTGAAATTCTCATATTCACTTGGATAACACCTAAGTTTTTGGTCTTTATAGACATATATGCCTTGAGCTCATCTCTTTCTACTTGGTTTGATTGCTCTTTATCTTTCATAACATATACATTCAAGTTGGACATACCATGATGTAGTTGTACTGGTATTTGGTACATCCCCTCATTGTGTGATATCTGTTTTTGTGTACTCAGCATTTGTTCCAGTTCTTTTCCTATACTGTAGGCTTGTGTGCTTTGGGATGCTGATAGCCAATTAGGGCTTTGCTCCTCAAGTTCTCTTTCTAGTTGATCCAATACCCCTTCAAGGTTTTCTTCATGGCCACTGTTATTAATTGATGTATTTATCTTTTCACCTGTTAAATATTCGTAATCCTTTAACATATCACCCAATAGGTATGGGTTTTTTACTATTTTATCAGTCCAATAAATATTGGGAATGGTTAATGGGATCTTATGTTCTTTAAGGAAGGTTAAAGTATGTGGGGATATCTTTTCTAAAGCTTCTACTTGCTTAGTTGTTCTCTCTACTTCAAAGGGTGATAATTCCCCTTCTTCTAGGTCTAGTTCTTCTAGAGATTTATCCATATCCACATAACTTTTCAATTGCTCTGGTGTAATATGAGACAACCACTGATCTATAATATTTTTAGTGTTAAGCCACTTATCTACATTGTTGCTTGTAGCCGGCAAACTAGTCGCTTCTTCTATTAAACTTCGTATATTAGCAAGCAACTCCCCTTCTCTAATACCTAAGTCGTCATCCACCGTTACATCCATTTTCCCTGTTTTATTACCTAATTTTTTTAGATATTTACTTGCTTCAAATAGATTTCCCAAAGTGGGCTCTTTACTGGTATCTAATAAAAATCCAATGGCTGCCGTTTCATTTTTTGTAATGGTCGTTAACATACGATAAACAGCTATTAACCCTTTACGCTCTTCCGTATTGAGCTGATTCGTTTTATCTAACTCTAATATAGCTTCTGCTAGCTTTTGATTAGGATCTATATTGTGGCCTTTTTGTATTCCTCTAATATGTTGTATCAGATCATCTATAGGCATTGTATCAGGTCGTATGCCTTCTTTTAATATTTGAGCAACCACTGCTGGGCGAAGTTCATGTAGCACTGTTTCTATTTTTAGCAATACGCCTTTTGCCGCTTCAATAACTTCTCCATTAATATCTATATTATTTTGAATCAAAGCTTTTGCAGCCTTCATATTGGCCGTAGTTGCCTCTATTCCATTCATATCTAGGATATGTCCTATTTGGTCTTCTACCTTCCGGATCCCTTCTCCAAAGCGACCTTCCGGTTTAGTACCCGTTCCCTCATAGGTATCTTGTGCAAGCTTTAATTGAACGGCTTGATCCATTCCCTCAAGGGTAAAGTCAGCCTCCCCTTGAACAACTTGAACTACCGCAATCTCTTTGTTTTGTGAAATATTATAAACTCTTTGGCTTGTTTGTTTCATATGTTCTAAATTTTCTTCTGTTACAGGAGCCCCCATATTCTTTAGGACTTCTTCATTATCTTGTTGTTCTAATATTTTAAGCTCTTCAACTACCTTTGTTAAATCTGCCGTTTGTATATCTAACTTGTTATTTAATTTTAAGGCTGCTTCCAAAGTTAGGCTAAGGCGTATTTCTTCTAGTTGCCTTTTAGTTGTGGATACTTTCTCCGTCATATCTTGGTCCATCTCTATAACAGGGCCCTTTTCTAGATCCTCATTAGTCCCCTTAAGGATCTTTTCCACGTTTTCATGTAGTGTTTGTTGTAAGTTTCCAATTGTAATCGGTTTATCCTTACTATATGTGTTTTCTATAATAGTCTCATCTATGTTCTGAACATCTTCTACAATTTGTTTGATTTCATCATACCCAATGTCACTTGTCTCACTTGTCACTTCCTGACCAATAATCATATCCCCTGGATTTTCACCCTTTTTCATTTCCATAGCAGCCTTTTTTATTAATTCATCAGGATCCATAGTGTTGATTGTGTCTTGGATACTTATAGAGTTCCGTACATTTTCTTTTGTTATTTCTACACTTCCACCTATAAGATTTCTAGCAGCATTCATATTTGCCTGAGTTACTTTTATACCGTTCATGTTTAAGACGGCAATGATTTCCTCTTCTGTAGGCGGTTTATCAGAATCTTTAGGCGTCCCCCTATGTTTGGCTGTATACATATTATTAATTGTTGCATCTGAGTTATGACGTATCATATTTGAAACGGCTACATCACTGTCTTGCTTAATGCTGGCTATTTTATCTTTGTATTGGCTTAATATTTGAACATTTTTATTTGTGGCTGGTAGGCCTGCTTGCCCTAATGCCCAACCAATATCAGTGTTCATCTTTTTTGATGTTGGACCCGTCTCGCCCCTGATTATTTCCTTGGCAATAATATCTACTGTCAGTTTTTCGATATCATATCCATTTTGAAACATGTTAAACAAATGCTCTTCTTGCAACTGATTAGCAATTACATTAAGGGCATCCTTCGTTACATTAACCCCACTTTTATTCATAGTTCGTATAATCTCAGCATTTAAATTGCTTTTTTCAATTTTCTCTTTTCGCATCACTTCTTTAATGTCTTCACCATAGGTAGGTGCATTAACTTTAAGGTGCTCTTCATATATATTGAGTATTCCATTTTTATTTTTATTATTCCCCGCCGCTGATTTAAAGGGCGTAACTGCCTCTGGTGCTTGCACGTTATTTACATCTCTTGTTTGTATTCCATTATGATTAGTTGGTTGAATCATTTTATCACCCTCGTCATATATATATACTTATATCCTAATGTATATTTCGGCTTTATTATGAAAAATATTAGACATTTGTAAAAGCAGCTTCATAAGCACTTAGATACAATAAGATAAAGTTGTCTAAATTTATGGAAAACATGTGTAAACTCATGTTATACTATAATGGAATTCAAATCTAAAAGGAGGCTATATAAATGAAAAAACAGTTTAACAGGTTAACAACGATATTTTTTGCAGTGGTAATGCTCCTCGTGGTCGTAGCACCACAACAACTGGTGTTTGCAGCTGATACTGGCAAACATATTACGATTATCCACACCAACGATACCCACAGCAGAGTAGCTACAGATGAGAAAGGTGGATCTATTGGATTTGAGAAAATCGCAACTCTAGTTAAACAAGCCAAAACTGAAAACCCTAACACATTAGTGGTTGATGCTGGAGACACTCTACACGGGCAAACCTTTGCTACTATTTCTAAAGGGCAAAGTATCGTAGATCTTATGAATATCGTAGGATATGATGTAATGGTCCCAGGTAATCATGATTTTAACTATGGCCAAGAGCGCCTACTAGAACTAAAAGAGACGATGGCATTCCCATTAATTGCTGCCAATATAATCAAAGCTGATGGCAGTAGTCTTTTATCTCCTTACGTTATAAAAGAAGTAGATGGGATTAAAATAGCTATCTTTGGCCTATCCACGCCAGAAACTGCTTTTAAAACAAGCCCAAACAATGTTATTGGATTAACATTTGAAGATCCTTCTGTTGCAGCTCAAAGAATGGTTGATGAGCTAAAAGACAAAGCTGATGTTATTATTGCTCTAGCTCACCTTGGGTTAGATGAGAGCAGTACATACAGAAGTGATATTGTTGCAGAAAAAGTAACTGGAATAGACCTTATTATTGATGGCCATAGCCATACAACACTTGAAGAAGGTAAACTTGTTAATGGTACTTTAATTGCACAAACAGGCGACTATGATAAAAACTTAGGTTATGTAGACTTACAGATAAAAGATGGTAAAATAACTGAGAAAAAAGCAAGACTTATTAAATATGAAGATGCAAAAGAAATAGAATCCGATGAAGAAGTTCTTAAATTATTTGCTGATGTAGATACCAAAAACAGTAAAACAACATCTGTCGTAGTAGGCAATACCCCTATAGATTTAGATGGCACAAGAGAAAATGCAAGAATGAAACAAACAAACTTAGGAAGCGTTATTGCAGATGCTATGCTTCACCAAACCAATGCTGATGTAGCCATTACAAATGGTGGGGGACTAAGAGCCTCTATTGAAAAAGGTGATATTACACAAGGCCAAGTTATTACCGTATTGCCTTTTGGAAACTATGTAAAAATGATAGAAGTTAAAGGATCTACTTTATTAGCAGCAATGGAACGTGGCGTCTCCAGCTACCCAGAACTAGATGGTGGTTTCCCACAAGTAGGCGGAATGACTTATACATTTAACGCTTCCAAACCGGCTAATGAAAGAATTACAGAAATATTAGTTGGTGGTAAAAAGTTAGATGAAAGTAAAACATATAAATTAGCAACCAATGACTTTATGTCAATTGGCGGCGACAATTATACAATGTTTAAAGATGCACCATTACTTGGGGAGTTCCCAGGACTCGATGAAGCTACAATTGCATACCTAACAGTCATTGGGGATAAAATTCCAAGTGACGTCAGAGGCACAGTCGTTGCTGAAGTCATTGTTCCTGAAGTTATTGTTCCTGAAGTCGTTGTGCCTGAAGTCATTGTTCCGGTCACTCAGGAATATATTGTAAAGGCAAATGATATGCTTTGGAAAATTGCTAAGAAATTCGGCACAACCTATGAAAAATTAGCCCAGTACAATAATCTTAAAAATGCAAACCGTATTTTCCCTGGTCAAAAACTACTGATTCCAGCAAACTAAAACTTATTGCAGAAAAATGCCAGAGACTGTATAGACAGTCCTGGCATTTTTTCGCCATTTTGTTAGAATATAATAACTTCTTTCTTTGATTATTTTTACAGTTTTTCTAATTCAACAATCCTTGTACATACCTTTTGTGCGAGATGAGTATTATGGGTCACAATTAACATGCCTAAGTTAAGTATCCTTGCCTGTTCCAAAATAACATTCCAGATTTGAGCCTGGGTTATGACATCTAACATGGTGCTGACTTCATCAGCTATTAAAAATTCCGTTTTCCCATTTAGCGCCCTGCATACTGCAAATCTTTGCAGTTCGCCTCCTGAGAGTTCTGTTGGGTACCTAGTCATCCAATCTTCTTCAATCCCCATAGCCTTTATTAGTTCCCAATTAATAGGCCCACTCTCTTCTAGTACATCTTTCATTCTCCACCTAGGATTTATAGATTTTTCAGGATGTTGGTAAATTAATTGTACTGGGTTATATCCCTTTTTAGAAATTGGTTTACCATCTACTAAAACGCAGCCTTGACTGGGTTCTTCATAGCCTGCTAATACTTTAGCTAAGGTACTTTTCCCTCGTCCACTTTTAGCCACTAGGCCTACACGGTCTCCCCTGTTAATCTCAATATTAATATCCTTAAAAATATAGTCGTCTTTTCCATATCTAAAACTAAGGTTTTCTCCCTTAAGTTGCATGAATACACCTCACCATTCCACCCCTAATTTGACTGATAGGTATCTTTCCCTTACATTTTTCATCTACCCACTGGCACCTTGGTCCAAACAAACAACCCTCTGGCAGCTCTTTACTATAAGGTTGAAAGCCCTCTATAGGATGAAATCCATTTTGAGGAAGTGCATTAAATAAGGCTTTCGTATAGGGATGACGCAGGGCATCTACACCTGAATGAAAGTCTTCTATTGGGGCAACCTCAACAGTTGTGCCTGCATAAAAAACAGCTATTTGATCTGCAACTTGAAAGGCAAGGTCTATATCATGGGTAATTAAAATAACAGCTTTTCCTGCATCTGCAAATTCCCTCAAATATCTAAGAGTTTTCATGGCTATATCCAGATCAAGTCCAGGTGTTGGCTCATCTGCAATAATTAAATCCACATCTTGTTGATCTGCCGTTGAAACTAAAGCCCTTCTTGCCATCCCACCCGACAACTGAAAAGGATAAAGCTTTTCCGATCTCTCGCATAGATCATATCTTTTAAAAGAGTCTTTTTGCCGTTTTATTGCCTTAGAACTATTATCACTAGCCCTTACTTGTCTTCCCATTTTCATTAAAGGATCTAAATAAGCAATTGACTGGGGAACTAAGGCTATCTTTTTTCCTCTTAACTGTTTTTGTTTTTCCTGGGTTAGCTCTTCTCCCTGATATTTTATGCTTCCTGTTAATGTAGCATTGTCAGGTAATACACCCATAATGCCATGAGCCAGTAAGCTTTTACCACTACCACTTGAGCCAACTATGGCTAATAGTTCCCCTTTATGCACACGAATAGACAAGTCCGAAATAACCTTTAGATCATACTGACTTAGGCCTTTTTCATACATTCTAAAAGATACTGACATATCTTTAACTTCTAATAATGGTGTTGTATCCTTCATAATAACCCCTTACTCTTGTGAACTATATGGATCTATAAGTCTTCTTAAATTATCCCCAAGTTTATCAAACAAAAGCACAATCCCCACTAACATAGCCCCTGGAAAAACTGCAAGCCACCACATACCTGATGATAGATATTTCATGCTTTCTGATAATATAATGCCTACTGCAGGCTGCTCTGGCGATAATCCAAATCCTAAAAATGTAATGGCCGCCTCATGTAAAATAGCATGGGGAAATAGCAATATTAACCCTATAATAAACTGGGGAATAATATGAGGTAAAATATGCTTTCTCAAAATATATAAATTGCTTTTCCCAAGATTTTTAGATAGTTTTATATACTGTTCGTTATGTAATTGTAAAACTTCTCCGCGTACAAGCCTTGCCAGACTGGGCCAATGTGTTACAGCAATCCCAACGATTAGACCTTTTAGCCCCCTACCCATAGCAAAAGATATAAGGATTAAGAGAACAATATGTGGAATTCCCATTACCAAATCAATACACCAAATAATGATCGTATCAACCCATTTAGGCATGGTACCTGCCATTGTTCCAACCATTACGGCTATAACAGCACTAACTGTTGCAGCCACAACACCTATAACAATACTAGTAGACAGGCCTTTAAGGGTTCTATAAAGCATATTCCTTCCCATCCAATCGGTCCCAAACAAGTGACTCATTGATGGGGGTAAGTTCTTTGACGTAAAATCAGCTTCTAAGGCACTTGGGCTTAAAAGCACGCCACCTATGGTAATCCCCAGTATGATAGAAAGAGTAATAATGGTTATAATAAGTGTTTTTGTTTTTCTGTTCATTTCAAACTATTCTCCCTCATCTTTGGATCCACAAGATTATAGATTATATTAGCAATTGAATTCCCGACAAATACAAATAATGCGCTAAAAATAGTGACGCCAAGAAGTAAAGGAACATCACTTCTTAGGCCTGCTTGAACTGCCGCTTGCCCAAGACCTGGATAGGAAAAAACTTGCTCCACTAATATACTTCCCCCAAACAACTCGCTTAGAGATGCAAATTGTAAGGTGACTGCAGGAACAATAATATTACGGATACCATGATTTTTTATGATACTTATTTCTTTTTCCCCTCTTGCCTTGGCAAATAAAACATAATCACTTGATAGGACTTTTATCGTTTTTTCTCTCGTATGGAGGGCTACAGTTGCAAAAGAAGTTAAACTCAATGTAATGGCTGGTAATATCATATGATAAATACGATCTAGCATTGTCACTTCTGAATTAAGCATGCCCGCAGGTACACTAAGGCCTATAGGAAACCAACCTAACTCAATTGAAAATATCATCAAAAATAATAATCCAATCCAAAAAGTTGGTGTAGATGATAATACCAGACAAATCGTTTTAATTATTTTGTCTGGCCATCTCCCTTTCCAAACACCCATTATAATACCTAGGAAAAAACCTATAATACCTGCTAAAATCCAGGCCATGCCCATTAATACAACAGAAGATTTGAATCTTTCCCCAATGACCGAAATAACAGGTTTTCTATAAATCAATGATTGGCCAAAATCCCCTTTTAGAATTGCTTTACTCCAAGATACAAATTGCTCAGTGGGAGAATCATTCAAGCCCCAAAACGCACCAATATTTTCTCTTTGCTCCGGGCTCACAGCTACCCCTGCACCTACATAAGCTTGAACAGGGTCAACGGGTGATACACTTATTAACGTAAAAGCTATCATACTTACTCCAACCAATAATGTCATAAGGCGTATTAAATTAGCCGTTATATTTATTGCAATTTTCTTTCTCATTTAATACCCCTTTAAAATCCTTATTTTAGTTCCATTTCCAATCTTTTAGGTTAGCTACCAGTGGCCACGCATGACCATGTGGATGTATTTTTTGCGCCCCTATATTAAGGCCTTCTTTTACATAATATAAATGATCCACATTCACAAGCCATACCCATGGACTTTCTCCTTCTGTTGCCAATCCTGTTTCTCCATCCCATTGAACCTTTTTCCAATACGCCGTAGCCTCCTCTGGACTAAGAGCTGCCATAGCACTTTCTATATACCCGTCTGTTACAGGATTTGAAAAGTATTCTGGGTTATAGTAATCTCTTCCCGCATTATCACTATGGTATAAAAGATATGTTTCTTTGGGATTTTGCGCTCCCCAACCCATTAGAACTGGCTCACTAAACATTCTTTGCTCAATGATATCCCAACTACTGCCTTCTGTGGTGATAGCTATACCAAGCGCTTTTGCTTGAAGTGAAACCCCTGTTGCAAGGGCTTGCCTTGTGGAATCACTTGCAGAATAAAGTAAATTAAATTCCGCTTTTACACCCTCTTTTACACGAATCCCATCATTCCCAAGGGTCCAGCCTGCAGATTCTAATATTTCTTTTGCTTTTTCTAAGTCGTATTCTACAACAGCCTCATCATTCCCCCAAGGCATTCCATCACATTCTGTATAAGCTGGTCTACCATAGCCATTAATAACGTCAGTAATGAGATTATTTCTATTAATACCATAAGATAAAGCCCTTCTTATTGAAAGGTCAGAAGTTACATTGTTTCCCATTTTATTACCATTTTCATCAACTTTACCTTCATCTTTAAGATATGGCAATGTTAATCCACGATTATCAATGGACTTAATAACTGCAAGTTCCATGCCATCAATTGATTGGTCTGCTAAGTTTGCCGCTGTAACTGCCACATCTAGTTGACCCGCTTTAGCGGCCGCTAGGGCTGTATCTTCTTCCATAAATAATATGGTTACTTTTTTGATTTCTGGCACATGGCCATAGTAATCTTCGTTGGCAACCATAATAATTTGTTGGCCTTTGTCCCATTGCTTTAATATAAAAGGACCACTTCCAATTGGATTTTCTCCGTAACTTCCATTATATGCATGTTCTGGAACAATTCCTGTAGCTACAACTGTATGTGCAAATGATGAATCAGCTTTCTCTAAATTAAATTTAACCGTTCTACCATCTGGGCATTCTATGTCTTTAATATTGGTTAAATCTATAATCGATCCACTAGTCTTTGCTTTTTCAAATGTAAAGGCTACATCTGAAGCTTTAACAGCTTCTCCATCTGTAAACTTGGCATCATCTCTTAATATAAATTCCCAAATAAGTCCATCGGGACTAATACTATATTCCGTGGCTAGGTCATAAACGATGTCCATGTTAGCATCTGTATCTATTAAAGTACTTTGAAAGAGTGGATTTCCGTATCTCCCCCACCCAACTATTGGATCAAACCCTTCATCAGGCTCACTTCCAATGGCCATTACTAATTCATTCTTACCTATTATTTCTGTTTCTCCTACTACCTCTTCTTTTGTCTTGCTTCCACATCCTACTAAAATAAATAATGCCATAGTCAGTACTATTGGCATTATTATATGTTTCTTGATACACTGTTTCTTCATATTATTCCCCCTCAGGTATATTCTTTAACGCCACCTTGTATACCATTTGAACTGGGACACCGTACTCCTTTGCCCTTAGTTTGCAATCTTCATATTCAGGTGAGCATTTGGTAATATTACCATACCTTGCTTTTTTAATCTTTATTTCCCCGTATTTAGTCTGAATCGTTAGCCATTCTCTATCCATGCACACCCTATTCGTTTTGTACATTCTAATACCAATAGTGGTTGTTTCTCTAAATATTACTTCTTGCATTAGTCCAATTTGGTCTTCTAGACATAAAACACTGAGTTTTATAGCAGGCCTATTTTTTTTCATATAAATAGATGTGTAAAAAACATCCAGAGCCCCTTGCTCTAGTAAGGCCTCCATGACATAACCCGCAACCTCACCTGTCATATCATCAATATTGGCTTCTATTACCCACGCCTCATCTAATGGTTTATCTAACGTTTCCTCTAAGGCTATTAATACAGTTTTTTTTTACTCTCTACTAATACCATACGAAGCAAGTTTGCCATTTTGAGATCTCTTTTACCTGTCCCATATCCTATTGCTATAGCCTCTGCTTCTGGCATGGGGCCAAATTCATCTGCTATGGTGGCTATAATAGCGGCACCTGTTGGTGTTACCAACTCTTTAGGTATGCCTGTGCTATAAAATGGGACTTTAGCTTCTCTTAAAATTTCTAATGTGGCTGGTGCCGGCACTGGAATAACCCCATGTTGACAGTGTACAAATCCTGTTCCTGTATGCAGAGGTGAACTGATTACCTTATCTACTTCTAAAGCATTTAAACATATGGCTGCGCCTACAATATCTACTATAGAGTCTATTGCACCCACTTCATGAAAATGCACTTCTTCAATAGGTCTTCCATGTATCCTGCTCTCCGCCTGTGCTACCTTCATAAATATGTCTTTACTTAATGTTTTTACTTTTTCATCTAAATCACTATTATCTATAATTTCTTCAATGCTATGCAAATTACGATCATGTGTATGCACGTGCTTATACACATGTGTATCAAGGCCTTGGTGGTCATGGTGTTCATGTCCCTCATGATGATCTTCCCTATGGGTATGTTCCTCTAATATGACATTAACATCTGTACCCATAATACCATTTTTCCCTTTTGCACTAATCTCGATTTTATAACCATCTACCTTTAATTTTTCAAGCCCTTCAAGAAGTATTTCCTGTTTTACACCAAGGTCAAGAAAAGCTCCCAATGTCATATCCCCACTAATGCCTGCAAAACAATCTAGATATAATATTTTCACTTGCTTTCCCTCCTAATCACTACTTAATTTATTAATCATACTGGCACTATATCCAGCGCCAAATCCATTGTCAATATTTACAACACTAACACCACTGGCACAACTATTAAGCATACATAATAATGCTGAGAGTCCATTAAAACTCGCACCATAACCAACACTCGTAGGGACTGCAATAACTGGCTTATCGACTAGGCCACCGACGACACTTGCTAGTGCCCCTTCCATTCCTGCTACTACAATAACCACATTAGCTGCTTGTAGTTTATCCGTATTAGCTAAAAGACGGTGAATACCCGCTACGCCTACATCGTATAACCGGTCTACCGTGTTTCCTAATGTTTCAGCTGTTACAGCCGCTTCTTCTGCAACTGGAATATCTGCAGTGCCACCTGTTACAACGATAATCCTATGCTTTGATTTAGGGATTTCCTGTTTCCCAACAACTACACATCTTGCTTGCTCATGATATTCTACGTCATCTGTGACTTCTTTAATCGCTTCATAAACTTCTTTGCTTGCTCTGGTTCCTAATATATTCACATCTTGATGCTCTAACATATGAGCTACTATTCCTTGAATATGTTCTATTTGTTTACCTTCACAATAGATGACTTCAGGGTACCCATTACGCAGGGCGCGATGGTGATCTATTTTTGCATACCCTAGGTCTCCGTATGGAAGTGTTTTAAGTGTATCTAATGCCTCATCTATACTGACTGAATCGTTTTTTACATTTTCTAACAACTTAACTAATCTATCTTTTTCCATCTGATCACTTCCTCTACTTATATGTCTAGGTCTTCTTGTGTTAAAACTTCATTCATACTGCCAACTCTATACCCACCTAAATCAAGAGTTACATATGTAAACCCAATATCTTTAAAAACCTTAACTGTTTCACTCATAAAAGAAGGCGCAAGAAACTTCATTTGCTCTTGTGGAATAATTTCTATTCTAGCAATATCTCCATGGTGTCTTACACGAAACTGTGTAAAACCGTGATCTAAAAGGTATAACTCTCCTTTTTCTACCATGCCTAATTTTTCTGGGGTAATTGGCACCCCGTAAGGAATACGTGATGCTAGGCATGCCATAGAAGGCTTGCTCCATGTGGGTAGTTTAAGCTGTTTTGATAAAAGTCTAACTTCTTGTTTCGTGAAGCCTGCATCTTTTAACGGACTTATAACTTCTAATTCCTTAAGAGCTATCATGCCAGGCCTATAGTCAAAAACATCATCCGCTATACTACCATCAGCTACATAAGGGATGCCGCTTTGGCCTGCTAGATCTTTAATCTTAGTAAAAATTGCCTTTTTACAATGATAACAACGATCTTTCCCGTTTTCAACAAATTCTGGGATACTATACTCATCAGCTTTAATAAAAAAGTGCTTGACACCGATTCCTGCAACAAACTCTGCCGCTTCTACCATCTCTCTGCTAGAGTGCATAGATGCACGTACAGTTATTCCCATAGCATGCTCTCCTAGAATCTCCTGCGCCACATACAGTAAAAGGGTACTATCTACCCCTCCTGAAAATGCGACACATATGCTTCCAAGCTCTGCTAGTTGTTGTTTTAACTTACTATATTTTTTCTGTAACATAGTGACACCCCCTTGCTGTTTATTTTATATTTCTTTAACATCATCATTTGGAATATTGCCCATTGTAACAGTATCGATAATAGGGGATAAGAATACTATTTCATCTGGAATACATATCCCTTTTTCATTTATCAAGTTAAACTCTTTATTAATCCCTGTTGTGCCTACAAATCCTATTTTTCTATGTCCTAATGAAATTAAATGTTCCACAGCCGTACAACCACCCTTATAGCCATCACAAATAACTTCGTCAATCCCACCATCTACATAGTTAACACCTGCATAAACTAGATTTTTAATATTTTTCTTTAAAAACTTTAAAATATCTTTATTGAATCTGCCTAAAATCACCGCTTCTTTGGCAATATCTTTAAGCGTTACTGATACGTTTTCCCTCCCCACTTACTTCTTCCCAAACGTTTGGATTTATTGTTTATATTTAACATTAATTAGATTGATATATGGTTTCACCTTTTGCTAGTGTCCTAAAAACAGTATAATCCTCATTTAGCAATACTATATCTGCATCTTTTCCAACAGCTATTGTACCTTTTTTATCTTCTATCCCTAATAAAGTTGCAGGGTTTTGACTCACTAGCCTTGCACACTCCTCAATAGGCTTACCTGTAAATTTAATTATATTGCTAATTGCCCGATCCATGGTAAGTGTACTGCCTGCACGATTACCACCATTAACTAGGGAGGCATCTCCATTCTTTACCACAACATCATTAACACCTAATTTATAGTTGCCATCCTTAAGGCCTGCTGCCATAATACTATCAGTTACACCTATAACCCTTTCCATACCTTTAGTCTTAACGACTAACCTTACAATTCCTGGATGCAAGTGAAATCCATCACAAATAAATTCTGTATAAATATCACTTTCTAAGGCGGCTCCAACAATAGATGGGTTGTGTTGATGAATAGGTTGCATGGCATTGAACAAATGAGTTGCACTATTAGCGCCTGCTGCAATACATGTCATACAGCTATGGTAATCCCCACCTGTATGACCTAATGATATTACGATTCCTTTAGACGTGGCATACTTTATTAATTCTGCTATTCCCTCATTTTCTACTGATACGGTCATATATCTAATGTTATCATCCGATGCTTTCTCATATTGTTTGAGATTTTCTATTGAACTTTGCTGTATGAGGTGTTCTGGCATAGCACCTTTGTATATTGTGTTTAAAAAGGGTCCTTCCATATGAACGCCTAGTATTTGGGCCCCCGTGGTTTGTTCTCTTTTGGCCTTGCTTATTCTTTCTACAATTGTACACATCGTTTTGTGCTCATCCGTTAATAGTGTTGGTAGATAGGATGTAACGCCTTTAGTTCCATAATAATCACTAAGTGCTAGCAGATCTTCTATACTTGCATGATTGACATCAATTCCATTTGCTCCGTGGGTATGGATATCTATAAAGCCTGGAACTACGATTTTTCCTTTTGCATCTATTATTTCATAGCCCTCTTCTAGTGTCACTAAATCTACACTTTCTATACCCTTAATAATGCCATTTTCAATTAAGACGTTTGTCTCTATAAGTTCTTTATTAATGAGTACCTTTCCGTTCACTAATACTTTTTTACTCATCATCTGACCTAATATTTGTACTGGTTTTGCCGTGTTTTGAAGAGGATCTTTCTCATCTTTATTGTACATAATACACCTCCGTAATTGATTGGTTAAGTAATTCAAAATACCTATATACTACCATTATACAGAGGACTCTACATTTCATACAGTATTAACTTTTCTCATACCTTCTCATTCGTACCGACTAGCTTAAAGATTTCGGCCTCTGGTAATGGCTTGCTGAGCAAATATCCTTGCATATGGTTACAGCCATGTTGGCGTAAATATTCGAACTCCTGCTCTGTCTCTACACCTTCTGCTATAACATTAAGGCCCATTGTATGGCCTAGAACGATTAAAACATTTATAATACTCTTTTCGTCACCACACTGAGATATGGTATCTATAAAAGATTTGTCAATTTTTAAGGTGTCAATAGGCAATCTATTGAGGTAATTAAGAGATGAGTATCCTGTCCCAAAATCATCCAGTGCAACTTTAACACCCTGTTTTCTTAGTGCCTCTAGTTTCTCTACCACCATTTGAAAGTTCTCAATTAGCATGGTTTCAGTCATTTCTATTTCCAAATGTTTAGGTTCTAAATCATTTTCTTCTAATATTCTAATGACCATTTCAACAAAATCTTCTTGTATGACTTGTAGCGCCGAAATATTAATGGCCATGGTGTAATCTAAATGCCCTAACTTATGAAGCGTCTTTATAAACTTACAACCTGTTTCTAAAACCCATTGTCCGATAGGGATAATCAACCGGCTATCTTCTGCAATATTAATAAACTTAAATGGTGGCATCCATCCAAGTTCTTTACTATCCCATCTAAGAAGTGCTTCAAAACCTATAATCTTCTTCGTTTTCAAATCATACTGAGGTTGATAGTGTAAAAGAAATTCTTCATTTTCTATACCCGTTCTTAAATTCACTTCAATAGCAGCTCTTTCTATCATTTCCTCATTCATTTTGTTATTATAAAACACATACTTATCTTTCCCATCCGCTTTAGCCTTGTACATGGCAATGTCTGCTCTCATAATTAAAGTTTCTGATGTGTCGCCATGATCTGGGTATATGGTTACACCTGCACTTACTGTTGTATGAAGCGTCATATCTTCGATTGAAAATCCGTGTTCAAATGCTAACATAATTTTTTGGACTATCTTTTTTACATCATCCGTGCTTTTAACATTTGTAATTAATATTAGGAATTCATCCCCCCCCATTCGGTACACTTTTACCGATTTACTGGTAAGGTTTTGTAACCTTTTTCCTATTTCTATAATAAACTTATCCCCTATACTATGCCCCAAAGTATCATTAATTAATTTAAAATTATCTGCATCAATAAATATGACTGCTCCTTTTTTATCCATACATTTTTCTATATAATGTTGCAAATCTTCTTCTAATGCTCGTTTATTAGGCAGCTGGGTTAAGGCGTCAAAGTAAGCCATCTCTCTTAGCTTATTTTGAATCACATTCACCTCTTTTAGCTGCCTTTGTAATTCATCGTCCGAAGCAGTAAGTTCTTCATATCCTTGAGTAATTTCCTCGTTACTTTCTTGTAGCCTTCTTCTTATCTTTGCCATTTCTTTTATATAAATTATTAATACTATTATAAATAAAATCAACAAAGAAATAATCACTAGCCATAGGATTACTAATTGCTTATACGTCTTAAAAAACGCAAAAGGCTCATTGATTATTTCTGCTTCTTTTGGAATTAACTTGATTGGTATATTGAATCTTTCTAATTGCTCATAATCAAAAGATACCACCATAGGGGTGTCCCTAATAATTGGAATATCATCTGCATTTTCACCACTTAAAACCTTAATTGCCAATTGTCCTGCATGCCTACCTTGTTCATAAGCAGAAAGCATTACGCCTCCTACATTGCCATGTCCCATGGTCATTGCGTACATATGAAACACTGGAACTTTACTTTCTTTGCTTATGAGTTCTGAAAACTCTTCAAATTCCATAGATTTCCCAAGGCTATCTTGATAATAAGTGAGAACTAATATAGCACTATTCCCTTCCAGTCCTTTTATCCCTTCTACAACCCCCTTGTGAGTCCTATTTGTAATGCTGATTGGCTGAATGCTACTATAGGTTGACGTAATAATATTTTCTACAATATGATAGGCTGATCTTCCACTCTCTGTCTGATCATGAATAACATACAGTTTTTCCATATCTGGGTTAATAAGAAGTGCCATAGCAATAGTTTCTTTTAAGTCCATATATTCAATAGCACCTGTAATATTTTTCTCATCTCGGATAAGTTCTTGTTCCCCTTCTTCGTTAACACCCACAAATACAATTGAGGCATTAGAAAACAGTTCTTTTCTATATTGCAGAGCAAACTCAAGTGCTTTATCGTCCGTTGTAACAATAACATCAATATTTTGGTACTGATATTTTTCTTTATATATCGCATATAGGTTGTTTATATTGGTTTCGGTAGGAAAGTTTTTCCAATCCATGTATTCTGTGTACACCAGTACCTCTAGTTCTGAGCGGTTTAATTCCTCTAATATAGAGCTTGTCATATCACTTGTCCATGTAAAACCAGAATGGTATGAATTAAGAATTAAAACCTTCTTCTCTTTTGGTTGAGCATATGTAGGGTGTTTTATTAGTCCTATTAAACAAATTGTTAGCACAAAAAATAAAGCACTTATATATTTTTGATTCTTTCTACACATACCCATCACATCCCTTATTATAGTTTAACCTAATTCCCTTTTCCCATAATGTTCCTTACTCATAATCATACTATAAAACGACAAAAATGACTACCAAAAGACAGTTTCCTTATGCATTTTTTTCAAAAAAAGGTTAAGGACCACTTTTCGTCCTTAACCTTTTTTTATTATTTTAATAATGTAGACCTCATTATAGCCTTATCCCCATATTTATTGCGAATGCCATCTATGGCTTCATCTAATTTTTCTTGTCTTATTACACATGAATCACCCATTGTAAGTTGGATTTGATCCCCACTACAAAGCTCCGTTGCACAAACACCCAACTGCCTAAGAGGCTCCTTCTTCCATGCTTCATCAAATAGTTGACATGCTATCTCATATAGTTGAGTTGTAGAGTTTGTGGCCATATTTAACTTTCTTTGCCTAGAGTAGTCATGAAAATCACTACTCCTAAGAGTAACACTGATAACCTGAGCTTTAAAACAAGATTCCCTGAGACGTGTTGATACATTTTCCGTTAGGGATAACAACACCTTATAGGCAGTCTTCCTATCTATAATATCTACCGCTACTGTGGTTGTATTACTAATCCCCTTAGCCTTTGTTCCTGCGCATTGTTGCACGGGGTGTTTTTCTATTCCATTTGCATAATGCCATATGACATCTCCGCGCTTCCCTAGTAACCTTGTTATCATTGCGGGATCCGTACATGCTAGTTGTCCTATGGTCATAATTCCTTCGCCTTGTAGGGTCTCTGCAGTGGTCTTACCTACCATATATAACTCCCTAATGGGTAAATGCCAAATCTTTGCCTGAATCTCATCCGGGTACAAAGTATGCACTAAATCTGGCTTTTTAAGTTCTCCTGCCATTTTAGCCAGTAATTTGTTTGTAGAGATACCTATATTCACAGTAAACCCTAACTCTTTTTTAATACGCGCCTTAATATCATGAGCTGCTTGTACGGGTGGTCCAAAATGCATCTCCATATTGGTATAATCTAAGAAACACTCATCAATACTAAATTGTTCAGTGCAAGGCGAATAGTCACCTAATAGTTTAATGAACGCATGACTATACTGCTCGTATAATCCATGTCTTGCCGGTACAACTGTAAGATTTGGGCATTTCTTTCTAGCAAAAAGTAATGATTCACCTGTCATAACACCGTATCTCTTAGCTGGTATAGACCTGGCTAAGACAACACCATGCCTGGAGGATTCTTCTCCTCCAATGACTGATGGTATCTCACGAAGATCTATCTCTTCTCCTTGGCTTAGTCTATAAACTGCTTCCCACGAAAGATAAGCTGTATTGACGTCTATATGAAAAAATACTTTTGTATAATCCTTCAATTCAAACACCCCTTTGCACCATTATACTACGAACAGGCGTTCTTGTGTACTGCTTTTTCAAGTTGCAAAAGTGCCCTTTCTATGATGGCTTTAGGGCAAGCTATATTAACCCGCTGGAATCCGGCTCCATCCTTACCAAATATAGCCCCGCTGTTAAGCCATAGCTTCGCCTTATGTGTTATTAAATCATCTAATTCTTTTTCACTGAGTCCTAATCCACTAAAATCTAGCCACACAAGGTATGTCCCTTCTGGTTCCACAAGCTTAATCTCTGGTAGTTTCTCTAAAAGAAAACTTCTAATGAGGCTCAAATTGCCCTCTAAGTACTTGTTTAAGTCATCTACCCACTGAGCACCATGCTCATATGCTGCTTGGCAAGCCACAAGCCCCATGGTGTTAAGCTGGCTATACCCGTTTTTGCTAGCTTCTGCCTTAAACTTATTCCTGACTTCTTTATTGGCTATGAAGATATTGGACACTTGAAGTCCTGCTAAATTAAAAGTCTTACTTGGCGCGGTACATATAATAGTATTTTCTATATATTCAGGTTTTAAGCTTGTAAAAACAAAGTGTTTTCTGCCACCATATACAAAATCTCCGTGAATCTCATCCGAAACAACTATAACACCATACTTCAGACAAATATCTCCCAATCGGATAAGCTCTTCTTGGGTCCATACTCTTCCAACAGGGTTGTGGGGGCTACATAATACAAACAACTTTACCCCGTTTTCCTTAATCTTTTGTTCAAAATCATTAAAATCAATGGTGTACTTCCCATCTTTGTACACGAGAGAATTATTAACTAGTTTTCTATTATTATCAATAATCGTATTGGAAAAAGGATGGTATACAGGCTGTTGGATAATAACCGCATCTCCCTCATTCGTAAACGCTTTGATAGCAACAGCTATTGCATAAACGACACCCGGTGTTTTAACCAGCCAAGATGGTTCTACTTCCCAATCAAATCTAGTTTTATACCAATTATAAATAGCATTAAAATAATTTTCTTTCGTATCTGAATATCCAAAAATACCATGCTCTGCAGATTCTATTAATGCCTCGGTTACAGCATCAGGTGTTCTAAAGTCCATATCCGCAACCCAAAGTGGTAATATGTCCTCTGGCTTACCGCGTTCTACCATAAAATCATATTTTAGAGAGTTGGTATTTTTCCTATCTACTATTTCATCAAAATTGTGATCCATATTGATCCCTCCAGTCTATTGTTCTATTTCATTGGTTAGCCTAAAGCTTTTTTTAAATCTGTAATAATATCATCTATATCTTCCAGTCCTACTGATAATCTGAGTAACCGCTCATCAATCCCCTTGGCTTCTCGCTCTTCTTTTGGAACATCTGCATGGGTTTGCATCATAGGGTATGTGATTAGGGTTTCTACGCCCCCTAGGCTCTCTGCGTAAAGGATAACTTGAACACTCTCAAGTACACACCGGGCTGTGTCCTCAGAGTCAACTTCAAATGAAACCATAGCGCCAAACCCACTGGCCTGTCTTTTTGATATTTCATACCCGGGATGGGTTTTAAGTCCTACATAATGAACCGCCTTAACCTTGGGATGATTTAAAAGCCAATCCACGACTTTTATGGCATTTTCCTGTTGCTTTTCCATTCTAATAGCCAAGGTCTTAATTCCTCTGATCATTAGCCAACTATCAAAAGGAGCCAAACAAGCACCTGTGGTTTTACAAATAAACCTTAATTTTTCAGCAATACCTTCATCTCCCGCAACTAAGAATCCTGATAGGGTATCATTGTGCCCTGATAGATATTTAGTCCCACTATGCATGACGATGTCTGCACCTAATTCTAGTGGCCTTTGAAAATAAGGTGTTAAGAATGTATTATCTACAATTAAAAGTATTTTATGCTTTTTGGCAATCTTAGAAACCGCTGTAATATCCGTTACATGCATCATTGGATTCGTCGGTGTTTCAATAAAAATTGCCTTTGTATTTGGTGTAACATAGTTTTCAATCTTATTGATGTCGGATGTATTTACAAAATCAAATGTTAAACCGTTTTTTTCTGATATATGATTAAATAACCGATGAGATCCACCGTATAAATCATGAGATGCAATAATATGATCCCCAATTTTAAAAAGCTCCATCATAGCCGTAATAGCTGCCATTCCAGTAGAGAATGCCATAGCATCTACGCCACCTTCTAGTTTGGCCACTACTTTTTCAAGGTGCTCTCTTGTTGGATTTTGCAATCTAGAGTAATCATAGCCCGTGCTCTGTCCAACCCCTGGGTGGCCAAATGTCGCCGTCTGATATATGGGTACCGTTATAGAGCCCGTACAATGAGTTTTATCTACTGCTCCGTGTATACAAACTGTCTTAATATCCATTTAGTTTCCTCTCCATTCTATGTCTATTGGGGACAGTCCCCAGGACTCGATTCTTCTAGCAGTTGCGAATGCTTGATATTGGTTCAATGATTCTTCTGGCAACTTCTGGTTTGTTCATGGTGTATAGGTGAATTCCATCGACTCCTGATGATAGCAGGTCTATGATTTGCTCTGTTGCGTAGGCTATACCGGCATCTTTGAGAGCTTCTGGGTTATGCTCATATTTATTTAATATGCGTTTGAATTTATCTGGGATATTAGTGCCACACAGACTAGTAATACGCTCTATTTGTTTTTTATTAATGACTGGCATTATACCTGCTGAAACAGGAATGGTTATGTCCATTAGCTCTAGTTTTTCTTGAAAGTCATAGAAGTAGTTGTTATCTAAAAACAGCTGTGTGATAAGGAAGTCTGCCCCAACCTTAATCTTATTTCTTAAATTTCTAAGATCTGTTACCTTGTCGGTAGCCTCTCCATGATATTCTGGATAACAGGCTGCTCCTACAGAAAACCCACCAAACTCTTGAATATGGTTTATTAGGTCACTGGCATATTTATATGTATTATTTCCGAGTTCTGCGCTACTAATACCTTGTGGTTTATCTCCTCGTAGAGCTAGTACGTTTTCAACGTTGGCATCTTTAAGTTCTTGTAATATATTATTTATTTCTTCGGGGGTAGAATTTATACACGTTAAGTGAGCGAGAGCATCAATACCATATTTGTTTTGGATAACATCTGCTATTTCTACTGTATGCCCCTTGCCACTTCCTCCTGCGCCGTAAGTTACACTTATGAAAGCTGGATCCAAATGGACTAATTCATGTATGGTGTTAAAAATCATATCGATAGGTGCCTCAGGTTTAGGTGGAAATATTTCTAGAGATATGACAGGTTTCTTATTATATAAATCTTTAATCTTCATAATGATCTTCCTTTCAAGCTTATAATTTTATATTTTTATAATAAAAAAGGCTACTCTCAGATAAGAAAGTTGCCTACTGTTATTAAGGTAATATGATACTTTAATAATATGCCTCTTATCTTTCAGGATTATATCCTGCAGGAATTAACACCGCTGCGCTTTAGATTATAAATCTAAAATGCCGGTTGTTGGGTTTCATAGGGCCAGTCCCTCCACCACTCTTGATAATTTATTAAATTTTATAATTAAAAATAATTATACACCCATTACAAGTTACTGTCAAACAGATTTCTAATAACACAGTAGTTTTTAAAGTGATAATATTCAAATTTCACTTTTCCCATCAGATTACATTTAGTTTGATTTTAAATTTATCTTGCATTTCATATGTGATACAATATAATATATCTTCAACTGGAGGTTTTAATATGACGATTGATAAGCTTGAAGTTTTAAGGTACCTTGGACACACTAATCAGGATATTGACAGTAATACTGAGCAACTTTTAAATGAGTGTCTAATAGAAATTAATGAGCTCATGACTAAAAAATTTGTTTACGAATTATTTGATATGGATAAAAAAGAAAATTCCATCAGCCTACGAGATACCATATTGGTTATGGAAAGCAAAGATATTTCAAATCACCTGGCTAAATCAGATAAATGCGTTTTAATGGCAGCCTCTTTAGGCCTTCAAGTAGATATAAAAATAGCCTATTATTCTAGAACAGATGTAACCAAAAGTTTAATTCTAGATGCCTACGCTTCTACTGCTATTGAAGCTTTATGTGATGAAATTGAAGAAACCATCCGCAAAGAAGCCTGTGATCACGGCTATAATATTACTAGCCGGTTTAGTCCCGGCTATGGTGACTTGCCGATTACTCTTCAAAAGCCAATCACTCAGGTACTTAAAACCTATCCAAAGATGGGCCTTACAGTAAACGAAAGTAGTATTATGCTCCCTAGAAAATCTGTGACCGCTATCATTGGATGGCAAAAAGAACAACCTGATACTAAAATTATTAAATGTAAACTATGTAATAAACAAAACTGTTCATTTAGAAGGGCGGAATACAATGGGTAAAATATTAAATTTTGACGATTTTATTATATTTGACGGCGCTATGGGAACAATGCTACAAGCCTTCGGCATGAAAGCTGGAGATTTACCGGAAACTTATAACATTCTAGAACCTGATGTAATTGAAAAAATCCATACAGAATATATAAATGCTGGGGCCATGGTTATTACCACGAATACGTTCGGCGCTAACCGTTTTAAATTTTCAGATACTGAATTTCAATTAAAAGATATTATACAAAAAGGTGTGGCAATAGCCAAAAAAGCTGCTGGCGAAAACTTTGTTGCTTTAAACATAGGACCCCTTGGGCAACTGATGGAGCCTTACGGAAACTTAAGCTTTGAAGATGCCTATGACGCTTTTAAAGAGCAGGTTGTTATAGGCGCTGAGGCTGGTGCCGATTTAATTCTTATTGAAACCATGTCTGATACATACGAGGCTAAAGCTGCCATATTAGCCTGTAAGGAAAACTGTGATCTTCCAATCATCTGCACAATGACTTTTCAAGAAAACGGTAGGACCCTAACCGGAACAGACCCTCTTACCATGGTTAACATTATGCAGAATCTTGGGGTATCTGCTCTTGGCATGAACTGCTCTTTAGGCCCTGAAGAAATGATGCCTTTGGTACCACACATTCTAGAATATGCCAAGGTACCAGTCATTATCCAAGCTAATGCCGGGTTGCCGACTCTGGTCAATAATGAGACCTTTTTTGATATAACACCTTCAGCTTTTTCATCTTTCGTGACCCAAATGGCAGAGCAAGGAGCTACGATTTTTGGAGGATGTTGCGGGACTAGCCCCGAGCACATTTCCGCCCTCAAGGAATCCTTAAAAGACTTAAAACCCCTTAAACCTAAAGGCAAATCAATTTCTGCTACAAGTTCTTCAACCCGAACAGAAGTCTTAGGTAATGACGTTAAAATAATCGGAGAACGTATTAATCCAACCGGAAAAAAACTGCTTAAAGCTGCCTTAATAAAGGGAGATATGGACTATATCCTCAAAGAAGCCATTAACCAAAAAGACAAAGGTGCCCACATCCTAGATGTAAACGTAGGACTTCCTGAAATAAATGAACGAGATCTTATGGTACAAGCCATTAAAGAAATTCAAGGTATTGTAAATCTTCCCCTTCAAATTGATAGTGTGGTTCCTGAAGTAATAGATGCGGGCGCTAGGGTTTGCAATGGTCGTCCTATTATAAATTCCGTCAACGGCGAAGATGCCATTATGGATGCCATTTTTCCTATTGTTAAAAAGTATGGGTGCTTAGTCATTGCTTTAACTCTGGATGAGAAAGGAATTCCTGAAACGGCTTCCCAAAGGCTCGCCATTGCAGAATATATCGTTGCAAAAGCTAAAACCTACGGCATTCCTAAGGAAGATATTATCATAGACTGCCTAGTGTTGACTGCATCTGCACAACAAAAGGAAGTAAAAGAAACTATCAACGCTGTAAGGCTTATTAAAGAAAATCTTGGTGTCCCCACGACACTAGGTGTTAGTAATATATCCTTCGGACTACCTGCTAGGGGTATCCTCAATAGAACATTTTTAGCAACTGCTTTAGGAGCAGGCCTTGATACGCCTATTTTAAATCCTATGGAAGAGGATATGATGAGTACCGTAGCTGCCTTTAATGTGCTTTGGAACCACGATAAAGATAGTAAAGCTTATATCCATTCTTATTCCGGAGCAGCCACTAAGGCCCCCATCCAAAATTCTTCTAATAACCCTACTGAAAAGGACTTAAAAAAGGTTGTTATAAATGGTCTGAAAGAGGAAAGTGCTATCATTGTAAAAGAACTTTTACAAACCATGACTGGTCTAGAAATTGTAGATAATTACTTAATTCCTGCCTTAGATATTGTAGGTGAAAAGTATGAAGTAGGGGAGATATTTCTCCCGCAACTTATTCAATCCGCAGAATCTGTTAAAAAGGCTTTTGAGGTTATAAAGGCACATATGATTCGTACTAATAGCGGTGAAGCCCCCATAGAAAAAGGTAAAATAGCCCTAGCAACTGTAAAGGGAGACATTCATGATATTGGTAAAAATATCGTAAAAGTACTTCTTGAGAATTACGGCTATGACGTTTATGATTTAGGAAAAGATGTTCCTATTGAAAAGGTAGTAGAAATGGTCCAAAAAGAAAATATCCCCCTAGTAGGTTTAAGCGCCTTAATGACAACCACAGTCAAAAACATGGAACTTACCATTCAAGCTTTAAGAGAGCAATGCCCAGAGTGTAAAATTATGGTCGGCGGAGCTGTTTTGACTAAAAGCTATGCCCATATGATTGGGGCAGATTTTTATGCTAAGGATGCGAGAGAGTCTGTAAATATTGCCAATGATATTTTAATTAAAAACTAATCAAAACAGTAATCTTGTATGACTTCTTGCTTATAGCTTATCACTCAGTACTTTTTTTACGGTAGTATGATTCTAATTTAGACTATATCGTGATATACTTAAGGTATCATAAACATAGGAGGCGTACAATGCACACACAAAAGAGTCTTTTAGAGCAATTAGAACACCTAAAGATAGATCAGCTTGGCACCTTATTAGTCCATTCATCATTAAAAAGTATCGGTGATATAGAAGGTGGTGCTGACACTTTATTAGATGCTTTATCAAAATATATGGAAAACGGCTTATTAGTATTGCCCACACATACCTGGGCAGATGTCAATGCTGATAATCCCAAGTTTTATGTAGAAAGTTCCCCTTCTTGCATAGGCATACTGCCTGAATTATTTAGAAAGCGAGAGGGTGTGTTACGTTCACTACATCCAACCCATTCCGTGGCCGCACTAGGTAAAGGTAATGAGGCGTTTGTACGAGGTGACGAGCAATTTGATACACCATGTGCTCGGGGATCTGCTTGGGGAAAGTTATTAGATCACAAAGCAACTATACTGTTAGTAGGTGTAGATTTGCGTAGGAACACCTTTATACACGGCGTAGAAGAATGGGCTGATATCCCAGGTAGGCTTGGACTAGAGCCTGAAATTCTACACACCGTATTACCGGATGGGACTGAGATTGAAGTTCCTTCTTATAGGCACTTTGGCGAGTCATGGTCTGAGTATTTCTGGAAGGTCGATGACCTGTTCATTGAAAAAGGCGTTATGTATTTAGGTAAGTTAGGAGATGCCACCGTCCGTGTTTGTGATACGGTTGGTATGACAGATTTGTTATTTAAGATGTTAGAGATTAATCCAGATCTTTTTTCAGATAATGAACCCTTGGATCTTGAATTATATAAATCTATATAAAAAAGAGCAACCATATATTTCTCTATGGTTGCTCTTTTTTAACCCTTCACACGTTCTACATTCTTAAAAAGATGACATAACTAATATACCCTCTAAATATCCTCTATAAACCTTTGACTTTCCTCTGCGATTATTTCCTGTTTAATATCATGAACGTAATGTCCGCAATTAAGTTCTATATATCTATTCTCTCCTGTATTTTGGATGTAGGATATTTGAAATTCTATCCACTCTTTTGGATTCCATCCCGTCCCTTCACCGTTTGAAATAAAAAATAGCATGGGAACAGTAGGTATGCCGTTTCCTTTTACCTTTTCTGCACTTGATTTAATTGCATCAATTTCCCTATACATGGGTTTGGTTAATGTCCTTCTATAGAAAACTGCTCTATATAGATCCTTCTCTTCTTTCGTTAATAGACCATATTTAATGGCAGCTGAATCCTCTACAACTGATGGAAAAAATCTTGTAATCCCAATTGTAGAACCCCATCTGGCTAACTTCAGTATAGAATGATTAATTCGATAGTCTTCATATGCTTCTGGCACAGCCATATCAAGGCCTACGATTCCTTTAACTTCATAAGGATATTGTTGCGCCCAATACAAGGCTTCTATTCCGGACATTGAATGGGGAAATAATATGTAAGGTGGTTGCAATCCCGCCTTTGACAGCCCTTCTCTGGTCTCTTCTAGTATGATATCAATATCCCTGCTCGTACTAGCAATTTCGCTAAAGCCATACCCTGCTTTTTCTACAACAGCAATCTTGTATTGATTGCTTAATAAAGAATATAGACTCTTAAAATCTAGAACCGGAGAACTAGTCCCTCCCCCTGACATAAAGACTAAAGTTTCATTACCTTGGCCTTCAGTATATATATGAATTTTATGCCCATTTACCTCAACCATTTTACCAGTGGGAATAAATAGGCTGCCTTCTTTGGATAGTTGTATCCTATGATTCATAAAACTGATTCCAATCATTATGAGGAATAATCCAAACACTATTCCTATGATAATACCTACTCTTTTTGTACGCTTTAGCATATTTCACCTACAAAATAAACACTTATACCATGAGGCTCCTGCATGATCATACCTCCTATTTTAAATATCCTTATATATGTCCCATATTATACTAGCCACCACTTTGGGTACTATTGATTATTTTTTCAAAGCATTTATTGCTAACGCAATTAATCCTATGGATAAAAAGGTGATAGCGTCTTCTGTTTTTAAGTCCCCTAACATTGATAATACAAATGTGGCAACGCCCATTCCTAATGCAACTGCCTTAAAGATAAGTTCCATCATATTTTTTATCTCTTCTTTTTTGTTTAAAGATATTGTATTGGGTGTTTGCTCAATATTAAGTAATTCTTCTGACGTAATACCAAGAGTCTTAGCTAGCATTGGAATTGTGTTAATATCTGGGCATGTTAACCCACGCTCCCATTTTGAAACAGCTTTATCCGTTATATTGAGTTGGTCCGCTAGTTCTTTTTGAGTCATGTTTTGTTCTTTCCTAAGCTTTAAAATTAAATCCCCCATAGTTTTAAAGTTCATATAAATCCTCTCCTTTATAATGCAATTATATGGTATTTAAAAGGAATCTACAAGAAACCAATAGGTTAGTTCCGTAAACCTGAAGTAGAATCAGGGAAATACTTCCCGAAACAACTAAAATCCAAGGCTCCTCCTGCCATAATTCCAATTGTATACGAAACCAAATCGCTCCATAAGAAACCACGACCTAACATAAGGTGCCCAACGGTTGTCTGCCTTATATTATTAATCCAAGGCGCTTGATAGATTTGGCTTATTTCTATAAGATAACAGTATATCAGGGATAGAACCATAATTTTAAAAGTACTTTTCTTTCTAAATATGAGGGTGAAAATAAAAAATATCATAACTGACCATAAAAAATCACCCACATATAAATTTACCCATCTTGGCAAATCTCCTGCAAAGTATCTTAGACCTAACCCCATCATTATTGTTGCTATGATTACTATAAGACGAATGAACCACTGGCTTTTTGACCACATATTTTAAACCAAACCTTTCTATGGCGTAATACCACATATCCCAAACACAAGTCTTCCATAAAGTGGTACTAATCCTATAATACCATACACCTATAAGTTTTTTACCAATCAAAATAATAAATATAAATAGCGATAAAAAAACAGGAGCTTTCATGGGGATTATGCCATGTCTGCTCCTGCATTTTGAACAACTCTATTTTTTCTAAAAATCTCTTCGCCCTTGTAGTGCCCTAAGCAAAGTCATTTCATCTATATACTCTAGATCTCCCCCAACAGGCACGCCATGAGCAATCCTTGTTGTACGAATCCCCAAAGGCTTCAATAGCTTGCTTATATACATTGCTGTTGCTTCACCTTCAATGTTAGGGTTTGTGGCTAAGATCACTTCATCTACATCCCCTTGCTGTATGCGTTCAAGTAACTCTTTAATACGAATATCAGAAGGCCCAACCCCCATCATAGGCGAAATTGCCCCGTGAAGAACATGATATCTTCCTTTGAATTCTTTTGTTTTTTCATATGCTGCCATGTCTCTTGAATCTTCCACAACCATAATTTCTTTAGGGTTTCGGCTATCATCTCGGCATATATAACATAAATTACTATCTGTTACGGTCCAACAAGACGTACAATACTTTATTTCATCCTTGGCCACTACGATGGCTTTTGCCAATCGCTCAACATTTTCTTTAGGCATAGAAATAATGTGAAAAGCTAAACGCTGGGCTGATTTGGCACCTATTCCAGGTAATCTGGAAAGCTCATCTATCAGTGTAACCATTTGATTTCCATATTGGTTCATTAGAACATGCCCCCTGGAAGTCCCATACCTCCTGTAACCTTTGCCATTTCTTTATTTGTAAGTTCTTCTGCCTGACGAAGCCCTTCATTAACGGCTGCCATCACTAAATCTTCAAGTGTTTCTACATCATCTGGATCCACAACCTCTGGATCAATTGTAATTGACTTTAATTCCCTCTTACCTGTTACAACTACCTTTACAACACCACCACCTGCTGTTGCCGTTACTTCTTTTTCTTGCAATTCTGCTTGTGTTTTCTCCATTTGTTTTTGCATTTTTTGCGCTTGTTTCATTAAATTATTCATATTAGGCATTCCACCAAAGTTTTTCATTGTTATTCCTCCCATTATTTTTATAATTTTAGTTTTATTTAATCAATCCTTTATCCCACGTTTATTCTACTTCTATCGGGAATTGGATTGCCTTTCTGGCTACTTTAATTGTTTCATTAATATCTTTTGTCTCATCTGTATCACCTGGTTTAGGTCCGTATATCTGTTTATATTCTTTTTCATAGTCTTCTATGGTAATATATTTCAACGATATACTTTTACCTGCTGCCTTTTCTAAAGCTTCTCTAATCATAACATCGTGGCTTGTTTGACTGATTTGCAAAAGTGTATGATTAGGGAAAATTAGATAAAATATCGTATCTTCTAAATATCCTGCCTTTACATCGATTAAAAAACTCTTATGCATTGGGCTAAAGCCTGATTTTATAGGTTCCCAGGATTTTATTAGTTGTTTAATATCTTCTGGTACTGCTTTAGGCTTAACTTTAGGGACTACTACCTCTTCTTCAATGATAGCCCGGGTGCCTCCCTCTTGAACATATACAACTTGCCCAGGAGCCTCATCTGCTTTTTTCTCCAAGCTAGCAATCCTCTCTAAAATAGCATCATTAGACACTTCCATAGAGGGTTCACATAGCTTAAGTAGTGATACTTCCAGCAGGATTCGCGGCTTACTTGCACCCTTCATTCCTACATCTAAATCTGAAAATATTCTAATATATCTCATTAGACTGGTTGCACTGACCTCTTTAGCTTGCTCAGTTAGCCGCTCTACATAGTCAGATGAATAATCTAAAATACTTTGAGGGTCCGATGTGCTTTTTGCTACCAATAGGTTCCTAAAATGAACAATCCCATCTAATACAAACTGATGAATATCTCTACCTCGGGTATTGATATCTTCACAAATACTGATGGCTTTTTGACTGTCCCTTGCTACAACTGCCTGTGTCAGCTCAAAAAACACACTTTTATCCACTGCTCCAAGTAGCTGCAAGACCTTATTTAAGGTTATCTTTTCACCGAAATAAAATGATATACATTGATCTAAAACACTAAGGGCATCACGCATTCCCCCATCTGCCAGATAGGCTATATAGTCAATTGCTTCATGATCTGCTTCAACGCCTTCAAGTTTCATATAGTGCTCTAGTCTCTTTGTAATATCTGACGTTGTTATCCGCCTAAAATCAAAGCGCTGACACCTTGATAATATGGTGACTGGAATCTTTTGAGGATCCGTCGTGGCTAAAATAAATATAACATGACTTGGTGGTTCTTCGAGTGTTTTTAAGAGAGCATTAAAGGCCCCTGTTGAGAGCATATGCACCTCATCAATTATATATACCTTATATTTCCCTTGTGTCGGTGCATACCTAACTTCTTCCCGGATTTCTCTTATATTATCAACACCATTGTTAGATGCTGCATCTATTTCAATAATATTCATACTACGCCCTGCTTGTATTTCTAGGCATGCTCGGCACTTTCCACAAGATTCACCTTCATCTGAAATATCCTCGCAGTTGACCACCTGTGCAAATATTTTTGCAACTGATGTCTTACCTGTACCTCTTGTGCCACAAAACAAATAGGCATGGGAGACTCTGTTTGATTTAATTTGGTTACCTAGTGTCCGGACAATATGATCTTGCCCAACGACATCACGAAAATCCCTAGGTCGATATTTACGATATAATGCGATATATGACATCTGCCCACTCCTTTATATAGTAACGTAACACTCTATATTATAGCACATTTTCTTTAGTTTGAACTATGAATAACACAACTTTGCTTGTTAACCCTTCTAAGCTTTGCTATAATAACTTAGAATATAATCAAAGGAGAATTTAAAATGACCATACGCAGTTTTTTAAAACTTGTTGAAATACAAACAAAGGTTGCCAGTATGATTCCACTTTTACTTGGAACTTCCTACGCTCTCTATCACTTTAATACTTTTAACCCCATAAACCTCTTATTATTTTTCTTATCCCTCTTATTATTTGATATGGCTACCACAGGCATTAATAATTATATGGATTTTAAAAAGGCAAATAAAACAGATGGCTATGGTTATGAGGTCCATAACGCTATTACAAACTATAACTTATCAGAGAGATCTGTTTTAGCTGTTATTTTTATTTTAGTAGGCATCTCCATCTTATTAGGATTATTGTTAGTGTTTAGGACAAATATTATTATTCTATTACTGGGCGCATTATCCTTTTTAATAGGCATATTGTATTCTTTTGGTCCTCTTCCTATATCAAGGACACCTTTTGGGGAATTGTTTTCTGGTTTATGTATGGGATTCATTATCGTATTTTTATCGATCTATATCCATATCTACGACCAAAATATGATTAGTTTTTCCTATAGCAACAACATCCTTGCTATTAACGCTAATATTGTTGAACTTTTTTATATTTTCCTTGTTTCTCTTCCTAGTGTGTTTTGTATTTCAAATATTATGCTTGCTAACAACATTTGTGATATTGAGGAAGATATTGAGAACAAAAGATATACCTTGCCTATTTATATTGGCAAGCCCCGGGCTCTTAAATTATTTAAAGCTTTGTATCTATCTGCTTACTTCGTTATCATTGTGCTCATTATCTTAAGGACTATCCCTATTTTCTCAGTCCTAGCACTCCTTAGCTTTATCCCTGTTAATAAAAATATTAACTCATTCTTTAAAGTGCAGAGCAAAGCAGAAACCTTTGTTGTCGCTGTTAAAAACTTTGCCATGATACATATTTTTTATATTTCAACCATCATTTTAGGTATCGTATTTAAATAAAATAATGGTAGCTGAGGGCATATAAGCCTTTAGCTACCATTATTTTTGATTTTTTTACTGGGTAAATTGATTAACCGTCCCCAAATCTTAGCCTTGGATTACCTGTGTTGCTGCATCTTTTAAGGCATTGAGTTTTTCATTACTACCTATTTCACTTTCTCCCTTTACCGCAATATAGATCTTCATTTTAGGTTCTGTTCCTGATGGTCTTACGACTACCCAGCTACCGTCTTCTAATTTCAATTTGATTACATTGGATTTTGGAAGTAATATTTCTTTTTCTTCTCCTGATTTTACATCTTTTAGGATGGATAGCTCATAATCTTCTATTTGCGTTACTAAGACCCCATCTATTTCCTTTGGAGGATTTTCTCTTAGTTTTGTGATGATTTGTGCTATTTTTTCTTGTCCATCTTTACCTTTCATTTCTAGGGCAACTTGATCCTCTTTGTAGTATCCGTATTTCTCAAAAAGATCTTGTAGTGCTTGGTATAGGTTTTTGCCTTTAGACTTGTAGTAAAGGGCCATTTCTGCTATTAATACGGATGATATAACCCCGTCTTTATCTCTTACAAAATCTCCTGCAAGGTAACCATAACTTTCTTCAAATCCAATAACAAAGTTATTAGATCCTGTTTCCTTAAATTCTTTAATCTTTTCTCCAATATATTTAAATCCAGTCAGTACGTCCATCACTTGTACGCCATAAGATTTACCAACTGCATCTGCCATTTCTGTTGATACAATCGTTTTTACCACGGTATCCTTTTTATCTAGTATCCCTAATTCTTCCCTAGCACCTAACATATAGTCTACTAGTAAAACACCTACCTGATTACCTGTTAATACCGTGTATTCACCATCTTCCATTCTTACAACGACCCCAATTCTATCGCAATCTGGGTCTGTCCCAAAAATCAAATCTGGTGATATATCTTGCGCTAACTTAATCGCCAATGTAAATACATTTTTATTTTCTGGATTTGGGTAAGATGCTGTTGGGAAGTTTCCATCAGGAAGCTCTTGCTCTGGCACTACGGTTACATTAGAAAACCCGAGTCTTTTAAGCATGGTTCTAACTGGAATATTACCACTACCATGTATTGGTGTATAAATAATACTAAGATCTTTAGCATTTTCTTTTACAAATTCTTTTCTTATGACTAAGGAATCTACCTTCTCATAGTAAGCATTATCTACTTCTTCTCCCATGTACATTAATTTCCCTTGGGCTTGAGCTTCATTTAATGGTATTTGCTTAATATCCTCAAATATATCGCAAGATGCCATATTTTTGAGGATTTCATCTGCTACATTCCCTGCTATTTGAGCCCCATCTGAACCGTATACTTTATAGCCATTATATTCTTTTGGGTTATGGGATGCTGTAATAACAATCCCACCACTAGCCATCATATACCTAACAGCAAAGGATAACATAGGAACTGGTCTTAAGGATTCATATAAATGCACCTTTACATTATTTGCAGCTAAAACAGATGCGACGGCATCGGCAAATTCTTTAGACATATTTCTAGAGTCATACGCTATACAAATAGATGGATCTGTTTCGTGATCATTTAAATATTTTGCAAATCCTTGTGCTGCTTTAGAGACAGTATATATATTCATACGGTTAGATCCTGGTGCTAAAACGCCCCTAAGGCCACCTGTCCCGAATTCTAAGTTTTTATAAAAACGATCTTCTATTTCTTTTTCATCGGTTATAAGTTTAAGTTCATCTTTTGTTTTTTGGTCTACCATACTGCTATTGAGCCATTTTAAATATTCTTCTTTATAGTTCATATTAACCCTCCCGCTAATTTATATAATAACCTTTTATCCCGTCTCATATTATACAAATAATACCATATGATTACTAGTAGCAACTTTCTCTTTCTGTCGACAAGTATGTCTATATTATACGTTATTTGTTGTATAACTTCAATATTTCCTCTATAATATATAATATCTATATATATGTATATGCGAACTTCTGCCAATAAATATCAATGGCATCATATAACATAACTATTTCAAGGAGGCATTATATGTTTAAGAAAGCTTTTGGATCACCCTGTCATGAGGTACAAGGTATCTTATCTTATTTAGATACAATGTTAGCAGGTGGTCATGTGGAACCACCCACTGTAACACACCCTGAACACATCAATATTTTAAATTACTTTGAAAGACTGCTGGCCAACGAAAAGGATACATCCGTAACTGCAAAAGAAATTCTAAATATCGTAAGTTCTTTAAGCTCTTTTGATGTTGGCATGTCACATATCTCCTCACAATTAACAGATTTCGCAAGAGAAATGGCTACCCTTAGTGAGTCTAATCTTGCTATCGTAGAACAAACAACGGCTGGAATGAGTGAGGTAAAAGAGTCCATTGATCAAACGGCCGTAACCCTAGAAAGCCTTGCTACTGAATCAGAGACCTTAGCTCAAAAAAATGATGAAAGTATCAGTCTCCTGGAGGATGTTCAAAGTTTAAAAGAAGATGTCCTAAAAAACACCACTGTTATGAATACTAAAATTCAACAATTAGCTCAGCTTGCTACAGAAGTTGGAAAAATAGTAAACAGCGTACAAACTATTGCTGAACAAACAAATCTTTTAGCCTTAAACGCTACCATTGAAGCTGCGAGAGCTGGGGAAAATGGACGTGGCTTTGCTGTTGTTGCAACCGAAATACGAAAATTAGCCGATGATACTAAGAAAAATCTTGAGGGTATGGAGCAATTCGTAGGGCATATACATATTGCGGCAGAAGAGAGTATAACAAGTCTAGATAGTACATTACTATCGACTAATCAAATGAGTGATAAAATTGTAACCGTTTATGATACTGTAACCGTTAACGTAGATATGCTAAAGCATGTCATTCAAGATGTTGATGATATACACGTTTCTATGAGGGGCATAAAAAGATCTGCTGACGAAATAGATCAAGCAATGGAATCTTCTAGTTCTGATGCTGAAAGACTGAGTCATATGACTACCCATATCCATGATGAAGCAATAGCAAGTGTAGAATACGCTAATAAAATTTCACTCATAGATAATGAACTTTCCCAGATTGCAAGTAATATGTTTACAAACCTTAAATGTGGTCGGTACTCAACCACAGGTAAAGAACTCCAAGAGATTATTGGCAAGGCTAAGGCAAGTCACCTTGCTTGGTTAGGAGATCTTTCTAAAATGATTAACAGCATGCGACTATACCCCATCCAAACGAATGCTAACAAGTGTGCCTTTGGCCATTTCTATAATTCTCTAACAGTGGATCATCCAGATCTAGCCAAGGACTGGGCTCGTCTAGGCAGCCTTCATAATGACTTCCATACCTTAGGCGACAGCGTCATAAATGCTGTTAAGATCAATGATCCTGTAGGTGCAGATAATCTTCGTAAAGAAGCTCTCCTTATATCCAAGCAACTCACGACTCTGTTAGACAGTGTTAATAGTAAACTTGATCATTTAGTTTTGGTTAATGTTTGTAGCTAAATAGCTGAGCCATGAGTGCTTATTATATATTAGGCACTATATAATTATAAGGGTATTCTTGAATGGATAAAAACTGATGGGTAAAAGTGACGTACAGGAAAATAAATAACAATAATAATTACCCCTTGCATTATAGGGCATATGATGTATAATTAGATAGTAATCAGACGCTTTGGAGGGGGAAAATCATATGCCCAAAAGTCAAAGCGTTATGAAATAAGCTTACTAAGCATGCATGGCTCAGCTGGATAGAGCATCTGACTTCGGATCAGAGGGTCGTGGGTTCGAATCCTACTGCGTGCGTATAATATTTATATCACAAGGCTTTCATGATTTGAATAGAATTAAATTAAACACCCGCTAGCATCTGATTAAATCATATACCTAACGGGTGTTTTTATATGAAAAAATGAATATTAAAGCTACGAAAACACTGGTGAAAAATAACCATTTTCCTGTTTTTTACCACTTAAAATGAGAATGTGTGTCTTATGTAAAAGGAATCTTCGGGCTTTAAATTCCATCATGTATGAGATACCTGTCCTCCCTTATGTCTGAAATAAAACACTACTAATGCAACCACCATTAATACAATACATAAGTAATAAAGCCCCTCATAACCACACCACACAGCTATTGCCCCCCCTATCATAGGTCCTGCCCCTTGTCCTATGTCACACCCTAGATAATAGGTGCTTGTAGCCACACCACTTTTCTCTATACCTACCTTTCTTATACTCGCAGCTTGCAAGGATGGTTGTACTGCACCTTGGGCCAAAGCTCTAATCGCTGCTGATACAAGAATCATTGCCAATGAATCTGCCGATGCCAAAATAATTAGTGAAACGATAGTCAATAATATTCCAGGATAAACCACATAAGCCAGCCCTTTTTTATCAACAATCTTTCCTGCTAAGGGTCTCGCAAGAAATAAAAAGATAGCACTAATTGTAAAATAAATACTTACATCTTTAATTCCTTTTCCTTGGGCATAAATTACAAGAAATGCGGCGATTATCCCATTCATAAACGAGTACACACCTGCAATAAATGCATAATCTAACACCTTCAATGAGACAATATTCTGAAATGATATTTTGTGATTTTTACTTTTCTTTTTCTTCTGAGGATATTTAAACAGAGTCAAACATAATACAGTAATAAACGAAAAAGCTGCCGACATATAGAACGCATATGTTATTCCATACCGACCCATGATGGCTACGCCCAGACCAGGTGCAACTGCGGAAGCAATAATCTGCCCTAATCCTAAATATCCAATACCTTCATTAAATCTTTCTTCTGGTATATATTCGCTAGCTAGTGCCACAATTGCCGTACTATTTATTCCAAAGGCGACACCATGAATTATTCTAAATAATATAATAGTTGGAAAATTGACGGTTAACACATAAACCAAAATAGAAATACCTACCAGTACTGATCCAATCATTAACAAGATCTTTCGATTATACTGATCTGTAATAAATCCTACAAAGGGTCTTATAATTAATGATGTTATGGAGAACATCCCAACTATTATCCCCGCATTAGACAAACTAGCTCCAATTCCCACCAAATATACCATTAGTATGGTTGTTATCATATAGAAGCTAAAACATATCATTATGTTGATAAAAATTACTGAACAATACTTCACATTCCACAACTTAACCTGCATCTATTCACTCCTCTTTGTACATTGTAATTATAATCCTTGATAGAAAATAATTTTATTTACTACCGAACATTCTTTAAAATTTAACTTTATTATTCGATTTAACTGCTTAAAATAGTTATACATTTTCTAAATTAGCCATTGATTTTTACTAGCTGATCTTGATCCCCTTGTGTTAAAGTATATACTCATAACCCCCAATAAACAATGGTTTTGGGATCATGTTGCACATGTTTAGTCTTGATGCACATCGCCTTGTTATCCATGCATATAATAGTATTTGATAAGTAAAATATATTTCTATCATCTCTTGACTTTCTTGTTTTTCATATAAAATAAAGCCATTTAATTTCTGTGAAAAACGAATACCTCTGTAGTGAGGAGTTATATTTTTACACAAAAAAACAACCCGTATTTACACAGGTTGTTGCATTTTAAATTCTTCTATTTAGATATAACTCCTTCTAAATACTCTCTATAATAAGTGACAATAAAACAAGACATCAGCAGTTTGAATTGCGTGCGGCCATTATCAAGAGGAAGGGTAGCGATTGAATTAATTTTTTTCAATCTGTTAGAAACTGTATTTCTATGCATATAGAGAGCCTTTGAGGTGATGGTTACATTACAGCCATTCAGTAAATAGTGGAAAAGGGTTGTCAGCAAATCTGCATTATGCTTTAAATCATATCTATATAGTTCGATAATAAATGGTGAAACAAGATAGATGATATAGGAATGACCATGTATTCGAATGAATTCCTTAACGCATAAATGTATAATATAAAAAGTACTGTATTCCTCATATTGATAAATATTTTTTGTCACGTGCAGAGAAGTAATCTTTGTACTTAATTCTAAAGATGAATATGAAGTATGATAAAGAGTAGGATACATATTGGGATGTCTGCATGCATTGCTTATTCCTGCATCCATATTATATTTTTCAATTATCATAGAAAAAGCGTCATGTGAAAAGGATAAATTATTGATTGGCCGGCTATCCTGGGAATACAAAATAATGATTTGATTCTTGTAAGGGAAAATGTTGGTTTCAGGAAAAAAGTTATTTAGCTCCTCAAGTAGAAGAAACATATCATTCCTTGATATTTGGGTCTGCCCCTGCTTCGAAATAATAACAATACAAGCAACAAATTTACGAAATGGATAATAAAACTCCTTGATTGTAGCAAGAATTTCATCTGTATTTCCTGAAATACTTATAAGATGGCTCCATATACTCTGCATTTTTGCATAATTATTCTGGGCGATTAACATCTCTTTCTCTTCAAAAACGTCTAATAAAATCAAGCTTACTTCATCTAATGTACAAGTTAAAAAGAAATAGGAACAGTCATTATCTTTTATAACTTCGGTAGGTTCTTCCATACAGTCTACAATAAGAAAAGTACTGCTGGAAGGCAGAGTTTCTAAACCTATCATTGCCTGAAAGGTTTTCATATGACATAAATATACACCATTTGGTTTCATTGGGGAATAAGGTAGCAGTAGCGATATACCATTTTCGATTTTTATATGGGAGGATGACAAAACAGTTTTTTTAATATACTTAGATAATATCGTTATTAACTCTTTTGATTGCATATATTTCTCCAATTTAGTTTTTTTAATAACCTCATTATATATGAAAGGCAAATCAAAATCAAGTCTTGGGAACATCTGCGCTTTGTTTAAGGGTCGTTTCAAGGATCTCCTCCTTAAAAATTTACTTAAATATGTATCTTATAAAGATAGCAAAAAGATGGCATTTGTTTCTTAGGTCAGATGTGCCGTAGTTCTATAACCATCGACCTAAGAAACAACAAAATTTTTCCTTAATCTACCCACATATTAATTGTTATTTGTTTTAAAAACGATAGTACAATGCTCTTCATAATACTTTGAGGCTAAATTATCTCCAGTTAAGCTAAACAGATTTATATAACCATTTTTCATTTCATACCTAGGAGCAGAAATATGCGTAAGGAAGGGATCAAGATCACTTTCCAAAATCCAAAAGCCGTCGTTGTCTAGACTGGTTTTTTGTTGTGCTTTTCTTGATACATAGTCGCTTACCATAATATTACTGTCAGCACTAATTGCCAGGACATGCTTGTTTGTCTCACTCATCAACTGCTCATCAAAGAATGCCTCCATTGCCTTAAGTGTTTCAGGTTTTTCACCATATTCACCAGTAGTATTGCCATAAAGAAATGTGAGGGCACCTACCTTGTTCAACGCTTCAAAGGTTCTTAAAGACTGTTTGAAGGCTATGTTGATTGTTTCCATACCATGGCCACCGAACAAAGCAATTGGTGGAGCTGAAGGAGTAGCATAATTAACAGGGGATGCGATATCGGCAGCCTTTAATTTCTGGTTAAAAAATTCATTTGATGGCTTGCAGCCATTTTGTTTATATTCTCTTAGCACTTTTAAACCTCTTCCTGGACCACCGAATCCGATAACCTCAGCGCTAGGAGCATATTCACTATCCGCCATAAGGATTCTATCCACCTGAAGCGTTGGAGAGTATTTAAATTCCTCGGCGATATCCTCGCCCATATAAAGTAAGTCAGACCATGCAAATCCGGCAGCAGCAGCTTGTATTCGACTGGAATATCCTATGTTTCCACCGACCGTTCCTTCAAGAGTTGGAAGGTCACCAGTCATAGCTGTCATAAGGGTAGTGTTACCGCCCAATGAAAACCCATACATACCAAAACGATCAGGATCGATTCCGAACAAATCTGCATTGGCTCTTAAATAGCGAATGGCACCCTTGGCATCGTTGATATAATCAGGAAACTCATTCGGTGGATAATTCCTAATATCAATAGCGGCAATAGCATAGCCTTTTTGATACATCATAAGCATCTGAGATGGAAGATATGCATAAGGACTTCCATAGCCATGAATATATATGATGCAAGGCACAGACTTCGTAGTATGCTGCTTAAAAATATCAAGATAAAGGTTCTTATATCCTGGAACAAAAAGCGTGTAGTCACGGGAAGCGACCTTTTCCGTAGCAACTAATTGCTTTCTAAACGCTGGAAAAGGATGTGAACTATCCGTATCGATATTGTCATCTGGCATACCCGCAATATTGACTGGGGATCCCATAGGTCTAAATATGATATTCTCATTACCCAATATTACATCATTTCCCCGGGTGGTATATGCGCCAGAATTTTTAAATTTGTGCCAGCTTCCATTGGTATATAAATAGGAGTTTTCCTGGAAGGCATATAACGTACCAGCAAAAGCTTCACCATCAAGTATGGCCATTCCCTTGTATGTCTGGTCTGACTGTTCTAAAAATGGGATACTGATATAAGAAGCATATTCACCACCTGTGTGCAGCGTAAGCTTTGGCAGATTATCCTTATACATATTGTGGTGATAAGTTGCTTTATTTGAACAAGTGATTGTAAATCGTATACGGCTTTTTGGTGAAAAATGATAGGCAATGGGATCAATTGCAAATCGAATATGGGTAGGCTGACTAAGTCCTTCCTTTAGACATTTTTCAACATCAGATTCCATACTTGTATGCCATGTGGCCCCCATTTTTTCCCATGCTGCATTTGGACCCGAAGTTCTATGAGAAGCACGCATTACACCATCCTTGATGTAATGCGAGGTGCCATCTGGAAAAACCTCCTCCAGATATACAACTAAATCAATATCATTACTTGTACATGATATCCAAAGATCGACTGAAACACACCCCGCCATTTCATTCAAGTAAAAAGGGAATAATGGGGCTGAAGTAAAGGTTAATCCCTTCCTGTCAACATCCTCTTCCATATTACCATCCCAATAAAGCTCCGAACGGTCATAACGACTGATGCCATTCTCATCCTTGAAAACAACGATATCATCTCTTACATGATAATACGTAGAGCTTGCATCCCAGGGCTGATTTAGACTAAGTGTACCGTCATTGACAGATGCAACAGTATCCGAGGCAACTGCTGAAAGATACAACTTTGTACGAACTTCATTTTCTGGTGGCCAATTCTCCGAAAACCGCCATTCCTTTCCATCCTCCGCATTAAACATATAGTATGTAATTGGTGGTGCTTTATCAAAGCCATTATCAAGTCCCTTTAATACATAATCATACCAGCGGCAATAGGATTCCAACATACTAACAGTACCATTTGGAAAATCTGAAGCTCCTATTAATGAACCAAAGTGAGTCCATGGCCCAAGGCAAACAGTCCCTCCAAAATCAATATAATGTGCAAGCTGACCTAAGGTACCTGATTCAAGCTGACCGATGTACTGATGTTGTTTAATTGGAAAATCATGAAAGAAGCTGTCTAGTTTGCCATAAGGAGGCAGTATCATGTTTGTTTTTTGATTATTATAACCAGGATGTTCAGAATCCCTATTCATATTCTCAAGAAAAAGTGTTTCAAAAAAGTTCTTGTTGTTGCCAAAATGACAGGTAGTATAAGCTTCGTATGCCATAGTACCATCAATATCTTCATCTACAGGTACTGCAGTTTCTAAAAACTCTTCCTTCGTTAGCATGTTATCCGGTTGCGCAATCTTAATATTGGGAACCGCAGACACCCCATTGGGATAATTTTGATAGTAGAAATCAGACACTGCTACGACAGGGGTAAGTGCGGTAAGCTTCTTAGGGTTTAATGCTGATGCACAAAGTTGAATGTAGGAACGGTTAGAGCAACCAAGCATTCCTATTTTTCCAGAACACCATTTTTGTGCTGCAACCCATTCTGAGACATAGATTAAATCCTGGCAGTGCTCCATACTGCCGAAGCTGTCATTTATACCATATGAAACACCACAGCCGCTTAATTCAACTACGACAAATACATATCCATATGGTACTAAATCATACCCCATCTTGATTTCTAAATCATTAATATCTCTGCGGCTGGTTCTTGAGGCAAGTAATATGACAGGAAACTTTTCTGGTATTTTTCCTTCTTTTGATATAGGAAAGGTCAGATCAATTGCCAGTTTTATTCCATTGTAATTGGTTATATATTGAGATTTTGTTCTTGATCTTGTATATATGGGTAACGAATAACCCTTATATGAAAAAGGCAATGACTTTTTGTTATGGTTACTGCTAATCATGTAGTTTCCTTCCTTTCAGTTATAATATCTGTACGAAATTTTCAGCACTTACGTTATAAGACTTTGAAATTCTTTTTATATAAATGACTCACTTTTTTGCCACTCCGAAATATATAAAAGGTAGTGCAATATTCAGCCACTACCTTTCTCAAATCTGAGCCTTCTATCATAAAACTCAACTCAATGATATGGGGTTTCAGAATGCTACTTATTTAAACTTTAAATCCTTTAAATATAGACTGCTCTGATCCCAAACCTTGAAATTCAAATTTGCATCATGTGCATAGACATTTGCTAACTGAACCATCGAGTAGATGGGGCTTTCATCTTCTACCAACTTAATTGCTTCCACAGACTTCTCAAGACTAGTTTGTTCGTCACCTGCTCCTACAGCCTGTAAAAAAAGCTGTGTAAATTTATCAAAGTTCTCCCCTGTCCAACTACTCCAGTTCAACCCAGTTAAAAATGCGTTCATGGAGTCTAAACCATAGCCACTGGGCGACGAGGTAACCATCAGTATAATATCCCACTGGGTAGGGTCACTCCCAACATTCCAAATCGTGGCACTGTCATAATTATTGATTTCAGCAGTAAAGCCAAGTTCAGATAAATTATTCTGAATAACTTCTGCTGCTGCAACCTGTTCACTGGTTCCATTTGTTGCAATCTTAATTGTTCCACTAGATATACCAGATTCTTGAATTAGATTTTTTGCTTTGTTCATATCAGAAACTATATACATATCTCCAGCCATCTCATCACTATAATCTAGCATAGCTTCGGAGAAGGGTGCTAAACTGGCCATTCCAACCCCACCATAGGAAACTGTCTTAATAGAGTCATTGTCTATTGTATAACAAAGCGCCTGTCTTACCTGTTTGTTAGAAAAAATAGAACTGTCGTCCATATTTAAGAATAAACTTAACGACTGTCTCGCAATATCTTTAGTTACCGTATAATCAGTTTTCTGGCTGAGATAAACAATGTCGCTTATCTGAAGGTTCATAACTAATTGTACTTCGCCCGTTTCTAATGCTGTGGTTTTTTGTGAAGGTTCTGCAATGGTAGTGAAGGTTGCTTCTTTAATGTCCGAAGCACCACCCCAGTAGTCATCAAATGCTTCCAGTGTTACATAGGAACCGCTTACATAATCTTTTAACTTATATGGACCTGTTCCAATCGGTGTAGTAACCATCTTGTCTGCACTTGCATTCCATGATGCTTCACTTACAATCCTAACACCGGATAAGTTATTAAATGTATATGCATTTTTTTCCTTTAAATATAACTCAAATGTATAATCATCAACTACCTTTGTCTTGTCAAAATCTACGTTTGTTACATATTGACTATAACTGGCATCTTCCTGCATCAACTTGAAGGAAAACAATACATCCTTCGCAGTTAATACATTACCATCATGGAATTTAACTCCTTGATGAATTTTGAAAATATAATGAGTACTGTCTACTTCCTCCCAACTTTCCGCTAATTGTGAAACTATTTCATTGTTGTAACCTAGTGCATATAATCCCTCATAAATCTGATTTGCTACATATGAATAAGTAGAACCACTTCCAAAAACACTCATACTACCAACATCACTATCAACGGCTATATTAATAGTATCTCTTGTATCCGCAGCCGTATCTGCACCAGTTACTTCATTTTTTGGTGCAGTACCATTTACTCCATCCTTCGAGCCACATCCAACCATGATAATCATAGTTGCAGCAGCTATAAAAATTGCAGTTATTTTTTTAAAGTTATTTTTCATAAAATATCTCCTTTGTTTTTTATTTATTATTGTTTCCTACCTTGTGGCAGACAACAAAATGATTTTCACTTACTTCTCTAAGAGTCTGGGTTTTAAGGCACTCCTCTGTAGCATAATTACATCTTGCTGCAAAACGACAGCCCGGTTTTGGATTGATTGGGGAAGTGATTTCACCCTTTAAAATAATACGCTCTTTCTTGGCATGTACATCTGGAATCGGTATTGCAGATAACAAGGCTTTGGTATAGGGATGTAATGGATTAGCAAACAACTCATCAGATGGAGCTTTTTCCACCATCTGTCCCAAGTACATAACCATGATTTCATCAGCTATATACCTCACAACAGATAAATCATGCGTTACAAAGATATAAGTCAGCTTTCTTTCCTCCTGTAAATCCAGCATCAGATTTAAAACCTGAGCTTGAATAGAAACATCCAGTGCAGATACTGGCTCATCACATAAAATAAACTTAGGTCGAAGTGCCAATGCTCTCGCAATTCCGATTCTCTGCCTTCTTCCCCCATCAAGTTCATGTGGATAAGAATCAGCCAGTCTTTTCGCCAAACCTACGGTCTCCATTAATGTTTCTGTTTCTGCTTCCATTTCTTCTTCTTTCATACCACCCCTCAAAACTAAAGGCTCCATAATGATTTCACTAACACTCATTCTTGGATTTAGGGAAGAAAAGGGATCTTGGAATATAATTTGCATTTTTTCTCTTAACTGCTTTAGCTCATATTTTTTTAAATTAGTTACATCCTGTCCTTCAAAGAAAATCTGCCCGTCTGTGCTATCTAACAAATGTAAAATAGTTCTGCCTAACGTCGATTTTCCACATCCCGATTCCCCTACAACACCAAGAGTCTTTCCTTCTTCAATTTTAAAGCTGATATCATCTACTGCATGCAATTCACCTCTAGGTGTATTAAAATATTTTTTTAAGTTTTTCACCTCTAATATTGTCCTCATATTACACCCCGTTCGTCATATTACACTTCATATAATGTCCATCTCTCAGCTCAACATCTCCTTGCTTCTCTACTTTACATACCTCTACAGCATAAGGACACCTTTCACTAAATTTGCAGCCTGGAGGTAGATTGGTTGGATCTGGCATCATGCCTTTAATCGGCTTTAACCGTTTTTCCTTCGAATCCATTTTAGGTAGAGAATCGAAAAGTCCTCTTGTATATGGGTGACCTGGGTGGTCAAACACATTTGTAGCTGTCCCATATTCCACAATTTCACCGGCATATACAATTGCTACCTTATCGCACATCTCTGCAACAACGCCAAGATCATGTGTAATCAATAAAACAGAAGTATTGAGTTCCTTTTTTAGATTGTCCATCATTTCCAGAACCTGTGCTTGAATCGTTACATCCAATGCCGTTGTAGGTTCATCTGCCAGTAACAACTCCGGTTGACACGCAAGTGCCATAGCAATTACCACTCGTTGTTTCATTCCACCTGAGAACTGGTGTGGGTATTCAGCAAACCTTTCACCTGGAATACCAACCTTTTCTAGCATCGTTACCGCTCTAATTTCTGACTCTGCCCTTGACATTTTTTCATGCAAGCCAATCGTTTCTGCAATTTGTTTACCAACTGTCATAATTGGGTTTAACGCTGTCATGGGATCCTGGAATATCATCGATATTTGGTTACCCCTGATGCTTCGCATTTTATGTTCAGAAAGCTTCCTGATATCAGAGTTCTTAAATAATATTTCTCCGCTTCTTACCTTTGCTGGCGGATCAGGAAGGATTCTCATAATCGCCTTGGCAATTGTGGTTTTCCCAGCGCCTGTTTCACCTACAAGCCCCAAGGTCTCGCCCTTATCTAAAGTAAGAGAAATGCCATTAACGGCCTTAACCACGTTCTTATCTGTGGCATATTCAACAACTAAATTATTAATATTTAATAATGTATTATTATCTTCCATTTATCTGTCTCCTTAATTCTTCAAGCGTGGGTCCATCGCGTCTCTTAAGCCATCACCTAGTACATTGAAGGATAAAACACTGGCCATGATACAAATCCCTGGATAGATTACTAAATAACCATAATCACGCATATAGTTTCTACCTTCAACCAGCATGGCTCCCCATTCTGGCGAGGGTGGCTGTGCACCTAGCCCAATAAAACTCAGCGTGGCAGCTGCCAGTATGGAATTTCCTATGTTCATAGTGATTTCTACAATTAAAGGTGATATTGCATTGGGCAGGACATGCTTGGTGATAATTCGAAAATCACCCGCATTTATTGCTATTGCAGCCTCGATAAATTCTTTTTCCCTAACAGTCATAATTGAAGCTCTAATAATTCTGGCATAGGCTGGAATCGTGGAAATACCAATGGCCAAAATTGCATTATTAATACCAGGTCCCAAAGATGCAGCTAAAGCTATGGATAAAAGCATTCCGGGGATGGACTGGTAAATATCTAATAATCTCATAAGGATATTATCTATCTTGCCACCGTAAAAACCTGCGATGGAACCCAAAATCGTTCCCAATACAGAAGCAATTGCGACAGAAAATATACCAATTTTCAAAGATTGCCTTGTACCATAGATTAATCTACTTAAGATATCCCTTCCCAACTTATCTGTTCCAAGGAGATGTGCTTTGCTTGGCGGAGCATAAGTTAACTTTAAATCCTGAGTTGCAAAATTATAAGGAGCTATAACTGGCGCCAATACCGCAAGCAAAATAAGTAACAGAATAACAATCAGACCTACCATCGCTAGTTTGTTTTTTACAAGTCTTGACATTATTTCTCTTAGTTGTGATTTATGTCTTTTTTTATTTTTTATAGCCATATGTTATATACCCTTTCTTTTTCTATTAGAGCTTTTATATTGCGAGCGTATTCTTGGATCTACAAAGGCAAACAGAATATCTACGAACAACATACATAAGCAGAAGCAGACAGAGATGAATAGCACACCTCCTTGAACTACCGGATAATCCCGTTGTGAGATACCATTCATCATAAATACACCCATTCCTGGTATGGAAAAAATAGTTTCTGCAATTAAAGCTCCTCCTAGTGAAGCACCTATCATATTACCTACGGTCATAATAATCGGTATTAATGCGTTTTTCAACGCATGTCCATAAATAACCTTAAATTCCTTCTGGCCTTTTGCCCTTGCTGTCGTGATGTAATCCTGTCGGATAACTTCCAACATACTAGAACGAGTCTGTCTAGCAATTCCTGCTGCTCCGCCTAAGGCACAGGACACACAAGGTAAAATATATCCTGTCCAAGATTTAATTCCTGAAGAAGGAAGCCATCCAAGCCGCTGTGAGAATATCATTACTAAAATCAACGCAAACCAAAAGCTTGGCATGGATACGCAAAACAGAGAGCCAAACATAGAAATATTATCTTTCCATGTATATTGGTGGGTCGCAGCAACAATACCTATGGGAATCCCAATCACTGTAGCCAGAAATACACTTATCAATGCAATTCTAAGTGTATATGGAAACCTTAAGAATATCTGCTGTGTCACGCTTTGCTTTGTCTGATAAGAAGTACCTAAATCAAAGTGCACAAAAGTATCCTTTAGGTAGTTCCCAAAGCGAATAAAAAAAGGATCATTCAAACCTAATGCATCTCTTTCTAACTGAATCTGTTGTTCTGTAGCATTCGCTCCTAGTGCTAATCTAACTGGATCACCAGGAGTAAAATACATTATAGTGAAAACAAACAATGTCACACCTAAGATGACTGGTATTAGCCATAAAATTCTTTTTATAATAAATCTAGCCATGTTTTCTCCTTTCATTTTTCAAACTATTATAAAACCAACAGTGCAATTCAAATACTAGCTTCTACTCTTAATAAGGTATTTCGCTACCGATAATCCTGCTTTCTTTTTTCTATACCTACCTTTCTTATGCTCCTCGTCCGAAAAGACAGCTGGACTGCACCTTGATCCCAGGCTCTAATCACTTGGGATTATACGATGCGCCCTGTAAGAAATCCTATAAGCAGTCTTATAAAAAATGATGTTATGTAGAACACTCCAATGATTACTCCCACACTATACAAATTAGCTCTAATTTCCACCAACGATACTGTCAGTATATTGGTATTATAATGAAAATTAAAACTTATCGTTATGTTGTTAAGAATCACTAAACAATACTTAAGGTTGAACAGCTTTGTATAGACCATTCTCTCCTTCCTAATCGTATTAACTTAAAGTATATACACATAACTACCAATAAACAATAGTTTGGCCATCATGTTGCACATCTTTAGTCTTGATGCACATCGTCTTGTTACCCATGCACAGAATAGTATTTCATAGATGAAATATGTTACCAATACCTGTTGATTTTATTTCCTTTTTATATAAAATAGTATTATTAATATCACAGTTGTGGGCATACAACCTTTTCTGAACGTTTTATATTCAATTTTTTTCATAACAAAAAACACCCCTTCATCTGATTAAGGGGTGAGTATGTTATATGCTATCCACTCACTATATTATAAGGCCTTAAGACACATTTCATGTAGTCTGTTCGGTGATTTTAAACTCCGAAGTCAGATGCTCTATCCAGTTGAGCCATGGGTGCCTATTAATCAGTAACAAAGCAATTCTACCACCTCACACATCAAAACTTAACTGAATACTTTTACAATCCTTCCTATAAAAACCCATCTAATATCACATCAAAAAGTTCTCTTGGGTTTACATTTCCCTCCAACCCTTTATGGGTAATAAAAGGCCCCACTAAAAAAGCTAAAAATACTTTAGCCAGCTTATCATCATCTATATTGAATGGTAGTTCTCCCTTTTCTTTTGCTGTCATACACAAATCTTTTATAATACCCGTAATAGTTATATTATTATAGTATTGGTAGTCATCCTCTATGCCAGTAAAAAAGTACACAAATTCAGCTTCTGTCAATTTCATGGTATTTTGACTGCTTCCATCTTCTAATAAATAATAAATATATGACTTTACAAAGTTAGGATATTGGCTCTCTTCATCAAACCACGTGTAGATATGTTCCATTTGTTCTCTAAAGCGCATATCTTTATCCCAATGTCTTATTCTTTGCATAATCTTAATTGTGAATATTCGCATATAATAATAGAATATATGACTTTTTTGAGGAAAATAATTAAAAAATGTACCTCGTGATATTTGGCTTTTTAGACAAATTTCATCTACTGTAATCTCATCAAAGGTTTTTTCTTTTAGAAGATTTGTTGTGGCTTTTAAAACAGAATTCCGGGTCCTAACGAATTTAATTTGTCTCAGCGGAAAGTCTTCTAATGATCCATACATAATACCACTACTCCCATATTAAAATTAATGTGTTACTTACTCTTATTCTTTTAAAGTATGGTCTGTTTTTATGGTATTTATTCACAAATAGCTTAATATCTTATTATTTCATCATATATAGTTGCAGTTTTCCTATAATGTATTATAATAACTAAGTATAGCAATATATTATAAATTTATTAATAGAGGTGAAAACATGTTAAAACCACACACATTAGAAGAACAGGCTGAAGTTTTAAAGGCTCTTGCACATCCTGCTCGTTTATGTATCGTAAAAGGACTCTTAGATAAGGGGAAATCTAACGTTACATATATGCAGCACTGTATGAATCTCCCTCAGTCTACTATTTCTCAACATATTGCCCGGCTTAAATCTGCTGGAATTATCTACGGTACACGAAAAGGACTGGAGATTCAATACGAGGTCGTTAGCCAACCTGCAATAAAGATTGTTAATGCTATCTTTAGTGAAGAATGAAAGCTAACCGCATTAAATACCCAATAACTCTTTTACTATCATTTCTTATTTTTACACAATCTATCTTCGCAGGCACACCACCTAATATCGTTGGTCAAAGTGCCTTCCTAATGGAACGAACAACAGGAACCATACTGTACCAAAAAAATTCTAATATCCAGATGTATCCTGCTAGTACCACAAAAGTTTTAACATCTATCTTATGCATTGAAAACTTAGAGATGTCTGAGACTATGGCTAAAACTAAGGGGTCTATTCAAAACGTACCTGCCGATAGTAGTCATATTGGCCTAAAGGTAGGAGATACCTTTTCAATCCTTGATGCCATACATGCCGTTATGTTAGGTTCGGATAATTATGTTTCCTACGATCTGGCTACACGATTAGATGGTTCCATTGATAGTTTTGCTAATCGTATGAATTTTAAGGCTAAACAAATTGGTGCCACTAATAGTCATTTTATAAATCCTCATGGTTATCATGACCCAAATCATTATACCACAGCTCATGATTTAGCGCTTATTATGGATTATGCCGTTGAAAACAACGCATTTCGCAGCATTGTAAAATCCCCTAGTTATTCACTTACTAGATTAAATGATATGGCCCATCCCATCACATTTCCCACCACTGTAAAGCTTATAGATCCTGAATCTCCCTACTACCGCCCCTATACTATAGGCGGTAAAACTGGCTTCACAAAAGCTGCTGGCAGGAACCTTGTAGCTGTAGCCAATCAAGACGGTATGGAGTTAATTGGCGTTGTCATGAAGTCTCAGAGTGGTGATTTTTTTGAAGACATGAATGCTTTATTTGATTATGGCTTTGAAAACTTTACACTACAAATAAAAGGTAATGATATTTCCATTGAAAACCATTCTTTTTCACCATGGGCTAAGGATATCGTTCACTTTGCCCTTGAGCATGAACTGACCCGCCCTAATGTCAAGAGTTATCAATCTCCTATTTCCAAAAAGGATTTTATTGAATTATTAATGCGCACAACTTATCTTGCTGAAAATAAAAACTTAGAAGGCTTTTCTAATGATCTGGCTATCAATCATGCTTTAGAATGGGATTTAATTCAAAATACTTCCTTATTAAGTGGATTTAACGATTCCTTAAATAGAGAAACAGCAGCTAGCCTAACAACCCAGCTCTTATCATCCCTAGATTATAAGCCTACTTTAGTCTATTCTCCTCAGGCTTATGAGGACTTTGATCTTATTAGTCCAGATAAGATATCTTCTATTAATTATTTACAACAAGGTGGTATTATGGACTCTCGTGCAGACACGTATTTTTACCCTAAAGAAGCTTTTACATTAGAAGAAGGGTTATCCCTAGCTACCCAACTATATAAGTTGTATTCTAATAGTCCCTATAGTTTTATCAATAGGTTCAAAAAAAAGGCTACTATACAGTAGCCTTTTTTTGAACCTATTTACTAGAACTCCACCATGTCATATCTTGAATATTGTTATAATATCTCTGTACTGGTAAAATATTTCCATTGGCAATGTTAAAGACATGCCAAATAACACCAGCTCTATTGGTCGGAACATTAAAGCTTCCTGCCAAACCATCTTTATTGTATACGTCCACTTTTGCAAATGAACGAGACATTTCTGTTGCATTATAATTATTACCTGCGCAATTTGTAAAGTCACTCACATAATATTTATAAATTCCATTATTTAAGTTAGATATGGTAATGGTCTCTGGCCCATAACCATCTACATCATCCCTATCTAAGGAACTGCTTCCCACCTGAGGATTATAATAAGCTATATGTTGCTCATCTGGGAAGAACAGATGTGAATCAAGATCTCTTGGAGTTTCGCCCCAAGATAAAACAACTCTTATTTCATTCCCTTGCACTTTTGGCACAACACTTGAATGGAATTCCCATCCATCGCGTATGGTTGAAATTGTAAAGTATGTGCTTGTATACCCTGGAGATTGAACCTCTGCTGTATAATTCCCCGGGAAAAGGCGTACGTCATAGTACGTGTTGCCATATCCATAACCTTCATAATATGGTTCACCATAATCATTATAGTTATAGTAATCACTCAGATTAAATTGTTGAGTAACTGCACCACTTCTATTATTTATTCCAGATCTAATAATTACTTTTGCATCATTTATATCTTGTCCATGTAAGGCATCTATTAGATTAAGCCTAATTGTATACTGACCTTGCCCTTCCCTGTACATATAAATACTCTCCTGAAATAAACTAACTGCATTTAAGGATGTATCTACATTATAAATAGTTGTACTGACATACCCTGGTTTGGTAATATCAATACTATATGATTGGGTATGCATGGGCACTTTAAGTGTATACTCTCCATCCACTTTACTAATAGCTTCAGCTACTAAGATACTATAATCATCTGAGAATACTTTAAGATGAGCACCTTCCATGGGGTTTCCTTGCTGATCTAAAATATATCCTGTCAAATCCGTTATACTTGGTATTTGTAGCACTTTATTATACAAATTATATGCAGAATTCAACATATCTTTTTGTTTTTGTTTGTACTCTGCCTCTTTGGCAGTTTTGTATTCAGCGTCATCTTCTGGCCTTGTATAGTACTGTTTTTCAATATCTACATTATCCATATTCTTATATTCCATGGTCTTCCAACTAAAACTATCTTCCATATAATTATAATCCGTCTTTTCAAATAGACTATCGGCATTTTGATGAATCTCACGCCATTTTACAAGTGAGTCTTGGGCAAAATAAAACCTTTCGCCGGCGAAATCTTGTTGGGCTGCAACGGGTCTATAATAATTTTCTTGCCTATGAAACACAAAGTATATTTTACCTTCCATAAAGTAATAATCTGTTATTTCAAGTGTATCGGTTAAGTATTCTATTGTTACTATTTTCCTAATATCCCCTGTAACAGGTTCCATATAAACATCACAGTCTATAGGATTATTAGTTGCCGCATTTACTAATTGCTTTTGAATAACAGAGTAGGTTGGTAACTCCTTATTGATACGTCCAAACCTGTCCACTGCTTCTGATGTTTTATTATATAGGAGCTGAGGGCCAGGAATAAAATTATCTTCTTTAAAGTCTATTACTCTATTTTTATCTAGATCCCCTGTATTAATTAGGTTAATCGTATTAAAGAATGCCTCTTGGTCAGACATCACTTTAACCCTACACTGCGTTTGAACTGTACCCTCTTTGTTACTAATTGTAATGATTCCTTCACTTCCAGGAAGCCAACTATTGACATATCCTGCAGATGTAATTTTAATGTTTTCATTAGAGGATTCCCATTTCATCTCTGATAAATCTGCATTTTGTGGGTATGTATAGACCTCTACCTGCTGGGTTTGACCTGGCATAAGGGTTATTTCCCTGTATACAGGAAGTATTTCTTCTAGCTTCGTCTCCCCTACTGCCTCTTTTGCAAAAACTTCTGTTGCCCCTTCAGGATTTACATTAAGGAGGGTTGTGTTTTTAGTAATAAACAAAACTGCCGCAAACCCGAAAGTTAACATAACAGCCGTGTAAATAGATCCTACTAGGTACCAGTTGAGAGGTCTTCCCTTAGACTCTTGTTTATTAGCTTCTAGCACAGGGATTACGCCTTCTTCTTGAACTTCATCTAACCCTTGAACTGTTTCTAATTCTCCTACTACTTCTATCTCTTCTACTGCTTCTAATTCTTCTACCGCTTCTAATTCTTGAATTTCTTCCCCAGAAATAACCTCTTCCAACTTTTCTTCTGCTTCTATTTCTATTTTTATATTTTCTGTACCGCACCGGGGGCAATATTTAAAATCTTCATCTTTTTCATGATTACAATGTGGACATCTCATACTTTTTTACTCCTTTCTCAAAATAAGTTTTTGAACCCCTTCATCGCCAGTATGGTAATAAGCACTTATCCCATCAGTGTCACTTAGAATTTCTACACCATATAGGGACTCCTTACCCTTTTCACTTAATACCTTTCCTGCCTCTAATAAGGATCCATTCACCATAAGTTGTCCATTATTATAACTATATCCCTTGTTCCTATAAAGATAGTTTAACAGTATTCTAGAAAAATCCTTGTGGTATTGCATTAAGGCATAGTTGAGTTCATTTTGTGATACTTCTATTATTCTTTCAGGCTGCAATGTATTATTGTGTAACACTTGAAAATCACTACACATTTTTCTTACGCCATTATCTTTTAAAATAAGTGCACAATTCTCCATCACTTGCCTATCCGATTGTAATACGGACATCCATTTCAATATACCTTCATCTACATACCCATCTATGTTTTCTAGTACCTCTGCAAACGCTTTAATTTGGGCGTCTTCTTTTGCATATATAGCCACTTTATTATAGTCTAACTGCTCTTTATAATCTTGAAAGTTCTGTTTAGTCAGTGGTACATTGTATGTATAATGACAAACAATCTGATTTCTATCCTTGACATCTATACTGCTAATATAAATCATTTTATCCAAATCATTAAAGTCCATTTCAATGGTATCTGCAATATCTAATTTTTTACCATAAAATTGACCCAAAGGCCCTATTTTATATTTCCCTAACTTAAAATTAGACAGGGATAATATAAGCTTCTCGTCTTTGGCATTAAGCTCAGTCTGGGCTACAAAAGAATATAGTTTTTCATTCTGATCTATAAAATTAAAATAACTAATACTCTCTTGGGTATCATAATAATAAGATTGAAGTGTGACATCTTTCCCCATAGGCGGGTTATAGTCCTTTAACTTATTAAAAAATAGCCTGCTCAGTTCATCCTCTGTAATATGTTGAAGAATACTTTCTTCTGTTGCCTCTATAGGAATTATCTCAATAAGGTCTTGTGTTGTTAGTGGGATAGTTGGTTCCATTACAATCGGTTGATACTTCACATAACTTTTTATTGTTAAAAAGCAACCCACAACAAGTCCAACAATCAGCACGAGATAACACATAATATGTATCCATAACCTATGTTTTATTTTAAAAAACCCTTCTTTAGTTTGTGTTTCCAATACATCTCCCCCATTTTTTAGGGGCGGTCAATAGATACCGTCCCTAATTTATTTATTTAACTTTTTTATTTTTGTATTTTTGTTGCGCCACCCATATAAGGAATAAGCACTTCTGGAATTAGAACACTTCCATCTTCTTGTTGGCAGTTTTCTAAAATAGCAGCTGTACAACGTCCCACTGCTAATCCACTACCATTGAGTGTATGAATAAACTCTGCTTTATCTTTAGCACTGTTCTTATATTTAATATTTGCACGTCTTGCCTGGAATGTTTCGAAGTTTGAACAACTTGAAATCTCCACATATCTACCATAGCTTGGCATCCATACTTCAATATCATATTTCATAGCCGCTGTAAATCCAAGATCTCCCATACAAATCTTAACAACGCGGTATGGAATGTTCAGGGCTTGAAGAATTGCTTCTGCATTTCTTGTTAATTTCTCTAACTCCTCATAAGAGTCCTCAGGCTTTGTAAACTTAACAAGTTCTACTTTATTAAATTGATGTTGACGAATAATACCTCTTGTATCTCTTCCTGCTGATCCCGCTTCTGCCCTAAAACACGCCGTATAAGCACAGTGTTGAATAGGCAAATCTGCACCATCTAAAATCTGATCTCTATACATATTGGTAACAGGAACTTCCGCTGTAGGCACCATGTAGTAGTCTGTGTCTTGTATTTTAAAGGTATCTTCTTCAAACTTAGGAAGCTGCCCTGTACCAATCATGCTTTTTCTATTGACCATAAATGGTGGGAAAACTTCTGTATAACCATGCTGATCGGTATGGGTATCAAGCATATAATTCATAAGTGAACGTTCAAGTCTTGCACCTAGTCCTTTATAGACAACAAAACGGGCTCCTGTTATTTTAGCACCCTTTTCAAAGTCTAAAATATCGAGTTTCTCCCCTATCTCCCAGTGAGCTTTGGGCTCATATTCAAACTGATGAGGCTCTCCAAATTTGCGTACCTCGATATTATCTTCATCCGTATGACCTTTTGGAACACTTGGGTGTGGCATATTAGGAATGCTCAGTAATACATCATTTAAGGCTTCTTCTACGCCCCTTAAATCAGTATCAAACTCTTTGATTCTATCAGAAAGAACTTTCATATCTTCAAAAACTTTAGCTGTATCTTTCCCCTCTTTCTTCATTATAGGTATTTGTTTAGACACACTGTTTTGTTCTTTCTTGAGTAATTCTACTTCTTGCAGTATCCCTCTTCTTTTTGTATCCAAATCCGTAAATAAATCAAGATCAAATTTCTCGTTACGGTCTACTAACATTTGTTTTACCATATCCATGTTTTCTCTTAATAATTTAACATCTAACATTATCTTCACTCCTTCTTATTTGATGATCCTATAGTATGCCCAGTTAAAAAATAAAGCCCGCCCTTCATATAATATATGAAGGACGAGCATTCTATACTCGTGGTACCACCTATCTTGCCGTATTAACGGCCACTTAAGTCATGCGATATAGGGCATGCCCCTTCCAGCTCATCACTGGTAGCTCCGAAAGCGGAATTGTTTTGATATGCTTGTTGATTTACACCACCCATCAACTCTCTAAAAAGCAATTTTCAAAACTGTTCTTTCATCATAACTAATATACTATATGGATTTCCTTATGGTTATTATAGCATACTAAAGTTTTATTGCAATAAGTGTATAAAATCTTTTGCGGTTGACCATACTATAATTGTACCAAGTGTGAGGTACATCGCTAAATCCCCCCTCAACCCAGGTTTCTCCCCCTGAAACCTGGGTTCTTTTTATACTTTTTTAGGTATACGATATATTGTTTTACAATTTTCTATTAATTTCTCACTATAACTTAGCAAAAACCCACAATTTATTTTAAGTTATAAATTCTTATGTGCATAATCCTTAGTAAAAAGACTTCTTACATTTGTTTTTCAGTTATATTTTCGTTATATTTTTAACGATTGATTCTTGACTCTATTTATTCCTCGTGATATTATTAACATGTAATCTAAATAACTAACCAATTTAAATACTATTTTATTGTTTACAAAGTATAATCTTCACGTTTAAATATTTATTTTTTCTAATAGCGTGTTAATACTTTAACATTTAATAACCCTAAGTTGGTCATCATTATGTTTATAATCCATTTATATATTTAACCAAATAAGGAGGATCATTATGTCAGATAAGAAATCAAAACAAGAAACCACTAAGCCTGTAGACGCAGCTGCAATGGTAGACGCTCTTGTAAAGAATGCCGATCAAGCACTTAAAGCTTATATGGAGCTTACACAAGAACAAGTAGATAAAATCACTAAAGCAATGGCTCTAGCAGGTGTTAGTGAACATATGAATCTTGCAAGACTTGCAATAGAAGAAACAGGTAGAGGTATTTTTGAAGATAAGGTCACTAAGAACATCTTCGCCACAGAATTCGTATACCATAGTATCAAATACGATAAAACAGTAGGTGTTATTGAAGATAACGAAGAAGAAGGATACTCTGAAATTGCAGAGCCTGTTGGTATCGTTGCTGGTGTAACCCCTGTTACTAACCCAACTTCTACGACCATGTTCAAGTCCCTTATTTGTGCTAAAACACGTAATCCAATTATTTTCGGATTCCACCCATCCGCACAAAAATGTTCTGCTGAAGCAGCTCGTATACTACGTGATGCCGCAGTAGCTGCTGGTGCACCAGAACACTGTATACAATGGGTTGAGTTCCCTTCTATTGAAGCAACTAATGCACTTATGAATCACCCAGATGTAGCTATGATCCTTGCAACAGGTGGATCTGGAATGGTTCGCGCAGCATATTCATCAGGTAAACCAGCTCTTGGAGTAGGCCCTGGTAACGTCCCATGCTTTATTGAAAAAACAGCTAATGTTGAGCAAGCAGTTACAGACCTTATCCTTTCAAAGTCATTTGATAACGGAATGATTTGTGCATCTGAGCAAGCTGCCATCATCGAAGCACCTATATATAACCAAGCAGTAGCCTATATGAAAAAACACAATTGCTACTTTGCTACTAAAGAAGAAATTAAGAAAATTACACCAGTGGTCATTAATCCAGAAAACAACATGGTTAATGCTGCTATCGTAGGTAAATATCCTTTTGAAATTGCAGCACTTGCAGGAATTACGATTCCTAAAGATACAAAAGTACTTTGCTGTGAAATTGATGGTGTAGGCGCTGAGTATCCATTATCTAGAGAAAAATTATCCCCAGTGCTTGCAGTCCTTAAAGCAAAAAACGCTCAAGACGGTATTGATTTAGCAGAAGCAATGGTTGAGCTTGGCGGTTTAGGTCACTCATCTGTTATTCACTCTAATGATGATGCAGTAATTAATAGATTTGGTGACACACTTAAAACAGGTCGTATTATCGTTAACTCCCCTTCTACACACGGGGCAATTGGAGATATCTATAACACAAATATGCCTTCACTTACTTTAGGCTGTGGATCTTATGGACGTAACTCCACAACTTCTAACGTAACCGCTGTAAACTTAGTCAATAAAAAGAGGGTGGCGAAGAGACGCGTGAACATGCAATGGTTTAAAATTCCAGAAAGAATCTATTTTGAAGCAGGTTCTACTCAGTACCTAGCAAAAATGCCAAATATTACACGTGCTTTAATTGTTACAGACCCTATGATGGTTAAGTTTGGTTATGTAGACAAAGTTATATATCAATTAAGAAAAAATATGAATAATGTTGTTATAGATGTCTTTAGTGATGTTGAACCAGATCCAGATATCGAAACAGTAAAAAAAGGTGCAGAACTTATGAAAACCTTTAAGCCAGATGTTATTATTGCTCTTGGTGGTGGTTCTCCAATGGACGCTGCTAAAGGTATGTGGTTATTCTACGAAAACCCAAATGCTGACTTTGACGGTATGTCCCAAAAGTTCTTAGACATTCGTAAGCGTGTTTACAAATTCCCTATCCTAGGTAAAAAGGCTAAATTCGTAGCAATTCCAACAACATCAGGTACAGGTTCTGAAGTAACCTCATTTGCAGTTATCTCTGATAGATCTAAAGGCATGAAATACCCTCTTGCTGACTACGAACTAACACCAGACGTTGCAATTATTGACCCTGAGTTTGTTATGAGTGTACCAGCCGGGGTAACAGCAGATACCGGTCTTGACGTACTGACACATGCTCTTGAAGCTTACGTATCTATATTAGCATCTGATTATACAGACGCATTAGCTATGAAAGCCATTCAATTAGTATTTGACTACTTACCAAGATCTTACAAGAATGGTGCTACAGATCCACTTGCACGTGAAAAAATGCATAATGCATCTTGTATCGCAGGTATGGCATTTACAAATGCATTCCTTGGTGTTAACCACTCAATGGCCCATAAGTTAGGTGCTGAGTTCCATGTTGCACATGGTAGAGCTAACGCAGTATTATTACCACATGTTATAGCATATAACGGTGCAACGACACCAAGTAAATTTACAAGTTTCCCTAAATACGAGAAATTCATTGCTCCAGAAAAATATGCTGAAGTTGCTAGAGCATTAGGCCTTCCAGCTTCTACACCAGAAGAAGGGGTTCAATCATTAATTAAAGCTGTTAAAGACTTAATGAAAGAAGTGAATATCCCAATGACCTTCAAAGAGTGTGGCATTGATGAAAAAGCATATATGGCAGCTGTCGAAGACCTTTCATACAAGGCTTTTGAAGACCAATGTACAACAGCTAACCCAAGACTTCCAAAGGTTAGTGAAATATCAGAGTTATATAAGAAAGCTTATATCGGTTAATCTTATAACAAAAGGCTGGTTCTCGTTACGAGAATCAGCCTTTTTATTTAATATATTTATTTAGAACGGTTATAAGCATCCATACGAATTTCAATAAGTCTTTCAAGTCCCATGGCGTTAAGTTGGCTTATATACTCGCCCCACTCTTCTTCTATTCCACCATCCATGATCCATTTAGCACGCATGTGTAAGACATACCCACCTATATCTGTACCTATAATTGCTAGTTCTTCTGTTTCTTCTTCCGTATAAATTAAACTAGGGAATGGTTCTGTAACGTACTGATCAGATAGTTTACTAATCTCTAACTTAAAACCATCACCTGAGTCTTTATTTAAAATAATCTTATCTGTAAAATCTGGATCAACAAACTTTGGTCCGAAATCCCTAAAACTTTGATCCCAATACCAGGCATCCGCACTTGTACCTTCTGGCGGCGTATTGAGGATGTATGTTCCATCATCATTTTTATTTATAACCGTTCCAATAGCACCCCAGAAGTTCTGAATACTGGCTTCATTAGTATAAAATTCATCAAGCCAACGTGCTGCAACTTCAGGATTTTTACAAGCTGTTGTAATAACTGCTTCATTACGCATAATACTAAATACGCCATCCTTATCCCCACCTGCATATCTTTGTCCATCTGGCCCTGCAAGAGGTGGAATTGCCACATATTGATCACTCCATTTACCCATAACTGAATCTGGTGTCCATTGGAATGTAAGCCCTATAAGCGGTGCAGATTCATCCACATATTTACCTGTTAACATAGAGTCATCTTGTGTAAATATTTCAGGGTCTATACTCCCATCTGCATACAAGCTATGAACCCATCCAATGGCTTCTTTATACCTTTCTGAAGTTGGGAAAAAGAAAGCTTCCCCATCTAATATAGACATCGACGTTTCATTAATATCTGTTATTCCAAAAGGATTCAGTAAATCCACATGTATATCCCCGTTACTACTAAAAGGAATCTCATCATTAGGATCACCGTTACCGTTAGCATCTTGTTCTTTAAATGCCTTAAGTACCTTTGCTAAGTCCTCATATGTATCAGGAATCTCAAGACCTAAATTATCAAGCCAAGTCTTGTTAATAATTGGCTGATTACGGGTCATGGGTCTAGCCGGAAGATTTTTGCTAAGGAGTAAATATTTCCATCTGGAAATGTTGAAACTGTTCTAAATGCTGGATACGTCTCCATGGCATGTTTATAGTTCGGCATATTATTTTCAATTAAATCATCTAGCGGTACAAAAAAATCAAGATTTTTAAGAATATCGCCATCATTTACTGTTCCACTTCCAAGGAAGATATCTGGTAAATTCCCACCTGCAAGGAGGATGCTTTTTTGCTCTCCCCAATCATTACTTGATGCTACTGTCCAATTAATTTTAACATTAGAATTTTTTTCAAGATCAATGAGCCATTGATTTTGTGCAAATGAATCTCCCATATCACCCCAACGCATAGTCATTACAGTTAGTTCCACCGGTTCATTTACAATTGGCATACCCGTTGCATTAAAGTTACTATCATCACCGGCAACCTGTCCAACTTCTGTCCCGGGTGTTGAACTCTTCCCTTTATCAGCTTTACCACATCCAGCAAAACTGGTGAGTGTTAAAGTTGCCACCAATAAAAGACTAACTCGTTTTAATACTAGTTTCATAATATCTCCCCTTTTTTAATATTAATCAATATGGTTAAGGCCCTTTGGCCAATTACCCTTTAACAGCACCAATCATTACTCCTTGATTAAAATGCTTTTGCACAAAAGGATAAAAGCACATAATAGGAACGGTCGATACAATAATAGCAGCATACCGCATAAGGTTTGCTTTTCGTATTGCTAATTGTGCTGCTTCACCAGTACCCATAGCAAATTGCATCTGATTAGTAATAAGTATATTACGTAAAATAAGTTGCAGTGGATATAGGTCTGCATCTTGTAAATAAATCAAAGCATTGAAATATGAATTCCATTGTCCCACTGCCGTCCATAATGCAATAACTGCAATAATAGCTTTAGAAAGTGGTAAAACCATTGTAAAGAAAAATTGTAAATTTCCACATCCGTCAATTTGAGCCGCGTCCCATAAATCTTCTGGAAGACTATTACTAAAGAATGTCCTAGCGACAATAACATTGTAAATTGATACCGAAAACGGCAAAACCATAACCCAAAATGTATTATATAAATTTAAGTCCTTAACAACTAAAAATGTTGGTATCAAACCGCCATTAAAAAACATGACAAAAAGAAACATAAAGGTAAAACAAAACTAGTCATTCATGCTCCAAAAGGAGATTTAGATGTTATACCATCAAAAAGAAAGTATCGTTTTATAATTTATGGTCTTTCAAATATTGGGAATATAACTGCTTTATGTAATAATAATACGATCCCCTTTACCAGCAACTACAAAGAAGATTATAATCAGTTAATAATCGACCTTGATCCAATGGATTCTTCTTCTGAGTATTTACTCGTAATTGAGAATGGTAATGAACTTAAACCTAATAATATTGTCCTAGAATCCTTTAATCTATTGCAAAAAGCTCAAATAAAATTTGATTTAAAAACTCAAATTCTCACAATAATTAAAAAGCATCATAATACCACACAACTTTCAGGTGAATTGCAAGCATTACATCTTGATAAGAACTTACTAGGCTCTTTGTTGGAAATTATCACAGCATAAAACTTAATGTCAGGTATACAAATAGGCACCAATGAAACCATGGTTTCATTGGTGCCTATTTGCTTCTAAAGACAATTTAATTAGTTCTTAGAATTTAATTGTCTTCCGTTGTTTCCCTGATTCATATATTCCACAAATCATTGCTTGTGTTTTGATTGCCTCACGGCCATTAATCACTGGTTCCTCACCTTTAGACAAAGCCTCATAAAATAGATTAATTTGTTTAATATGGCTAACACCCCAATATTGCTTAACATCACCATATTCGAAGTTTTCAGTAGGATCTGCATCCGCACTATACTCTCTGGCATCGTTAAATCTTATGGTTGCCTTATCTGCTACCATCTTAGCAATTCCATTTTCACAGTATAGCTCAATCTCTACTGGCGCATCATAACCATAATAATTAACAGCATGAAAGGCTGTGGTAACGCCATTCTTATATTTAATCATACCCTCTGCAGAATCTTCTACTTGTATAACTGCATGGCCCCTATTAGAAATATTGGCATCTATGCTCTCTATTTCATCATCTATAAACCAACGAACTAAGTCCATAGTGTGAATAGCTTGGTCAATAATAACGCCACCACCTTCTTTGTCCCAGGTACCTTTCCAATCACTTTTACCATAGTACTCATCTGAACGATTCCAAGTCACCGAAAGCTTAGTTGTAATAATTTTACCTAGCTCCCCACTTTCAAGTGTTTCCTTAATAAGCCTGGATCCTGGGTTATAACGATTTTGAAATATAACGCCCAGTGTTTTTTTATTATCTTCAGCAGCTTTAACCATATCTTCTGCATCTTTAAAATCAATTGACATAGGTTTTTCCGTCATAACATGTAGCTTTTTATTTAAAGCATATATAGCAACAGGCGCATGCAAGTAATGTGGCAAGCAAATATGAAGAACATCCAAATTTTCTTTATCAATCATTTCTTTATAATCCGCGTACCCATTACAATTAAATTCTACTGATGCTTTTTTTACCCTGTCTTCTTTATTATCACAGACAGCTACTAGCTCACAGTTTTCATTATTAATAACCGGAAGAGCATGCATTGGAAATATATTCCCAATGCCTACTATTCCTACCCTAAACTTTTTCATTACGCCCACCACATATCGCCTTGTGTTTCAAATATAATGGCTTCTTTCAGACAATCTATAGCCTTTTCAAGGCCTTCTTCTCTTGTCATTAAGCTATCTTCATGCTCAATACTAAGGGATCCTTCATATCCTGACATACGTAGTTCGCTCGTAATTTCTTTCCACACACTTACATCATGACCATATCCGACTGAGCGGAAGACCCAAGAACGTCCTGCCTCATCACCATAATGCTTTGTATCAAGCACACCATTTATAGCTGTATTATACTTGTCAATCTTTGTATCTTTAGCATGGAAGTGATAGATAGCACCCTTAAGGTTACGGATAGCTGCTACTGGGTCAATACCTTGCCACCACAGATGGGATGGATCAAAGTTTGCCCCTATAACCTCTCCTACTGCATTACGTAATTTCCATAAGGTATAAGGATTATAGACACTAAATCCTGGGTGCATTTCTATGGCAACTTTTGTAACACCATGACTTTTTGCAAACTCAGCTGCCTTTTTCCAGTAAGGAATTAAAACATCATTCCACTGGTACTCTAGCATCTCAGTGTAAATATCTGGCCAAGCACATGTAATCCAGTTTGGCTGTTTAGCACCTTCATATCCTCCTGGACAACCAGAGAATGTAACCACTGTATCAAGTCCTAATTTTTCAGCTAATAGGACTGCATCAACAAAATCTTGATGATCTTGGGCTGCTATTTCTGCATTAGGATGAACTGGATTTCCGTGAACACTAAGAGCCGAAATCTCTATATTATACTTTTTAAATAATCCCTTAAATTCTTCAAACTTAGCTTCATCTGCTAATAACTCCTTAGGGTTACAGTGAGCTTTACCCGGGTTCCCCCCCGCTCCTATTTCTACTGCTTGGACCCCGAGTGGTGCAAGATAAGATAGTGTTTCTTCCAAAGTCTTATTGCCGAATAATACTGCAAATACGCCTAATTTCATAATGAAACCTCCTATATACTATTGTGCTATTTTTAATTTTCTTAAGTTTTCTAAACTGATTTGAATGCTTTCAAAAGGATCTATACTGTATTCCTCTTGCTCTACAATAATCCACTCTACGTGGGCATTTTTAGCAACCTTTTCAATTCCTGCAAAATTTACAAGTCCTGTTCCTACTTCTACCTGCCTAAACTCTGGACTCGTTACATAGTCTTTAGCGTGTAATAAAGGACAACGCCCACTATATTTCTCTACATATGCCACTTCATCAACCCCACCTCTAGAAACCCAACACAGGTCTAGTTCTGCTTTTACATACTCAGGGTTTGTCTTTGAAAATAATAAATCTAAAATATACTCTCCCTCTATTTTAACAAATTCGTGATCATGGTTATGATATGAGAAAGTAATACCTTCTGCTTTGCAAGTTTTTCCGACTTTATTTAAAGTACTCGCTAATTTCTCTACGTCTTCTATCCCTTCAAAGGTTGCCCAAGGGCACACTATATGAGTCATTCCTAGGACTTTAGCATAGTCAATTTCTTCTTCCAAATTATTTTCTAGCCTATCTAGTGGCACGTGAGCACTTACTGCTTTAAGGCCTAACCTCTTAAGATGTTCTTTCATCTGTATGGCTTCTATATCTCCATATCCTGCAAATTCTACGCCCTGATACCCCATCTTAGCTACTTTTTCTAATGCCCCAACAAAGTCCTTTTTAGTTTCATCTTTCAATGAATATAATTGAATCCCAACTGGAAATCCCATATGCCACTCTCCCTATTCGCTAGTTGGTTGACCATCTTTAAAGAAAACTGGTTTTTTAGTTTTTGCTGAATTATAAATTGCTTCTAATATTTCTGTAACGACCAATGCTTCTTCTGGTTTTACAAGTGGATCTGTGTCGTTTATAACTGAATCAAGCCACATTCTAGCTTCTAATACCTCTGGCGTATCCCCTTCTGAGTCATAAAAATCAACACCACCTGCATCTAATGCTGGTTTTTTTGTATAAAACTTATCGAGGTCTTCTCCATTAATACGAAGCCCATCTGCCATATCAGCACCTGCTAATGTTCCGCAAAGTGTGGTCTTAGCTTCTCCTACGTCTAAGGTATTAAGTGCCCAGCTTGATTCTAAGATAATCGTTGATCCGTCCTCCATTGTAATAAAAGCAAAAGCCGAATCCTCCACAGTATATTCTTCTTGGTTCCAAGGACCAAAGCTATTAGCTTTACTAGTTCTACCTTCCCAAGCTTTATACACATTACCCATAACGCTTTTTACTTTGTAATTATTCATCTCCCATAAAGTCAAGTCTAAAGCATGAGTTCCTATATCAATAAGTGGCCCTCCGCCTTGCTCTTCCTCGTTTAAGAAAACACCCCATGTAGGAACTGCCCTTCTACGAATAGCATGTGCTTTAGCAAAGTAAATATCTCCTAAATCTCCTCTTTCACAAGCAGCCTTTAAATATTGTGAATCTGATCTAAAACGATTTTGATAACCAACCGTTAATTTCTTGCCTGTCTTTTTTGCTACCTCTAGCATTTTTCTAGCATCAGCTGCTGTTTTTGCCATTGGCTTTTCACACATAACATGCTTATCACTTTCTAGTGCATCTATGGTAATAAAGCTATGACTTAGGTTAGGTGTACAAACATGAATGACTTCAATATCTTTATCTTTCAGTAACTCTTTATAATCTGTATATACTTTTGCACCTTCAGCGCCGAATTCCTTTGCAGCCTTTTCAGCTCTCTCCGGGATAATATCACAAAAAGCTACCATTTGAGCATTTTCTACCTTTGATAATGCTGGCATATGCTTACCATTTGCTATACCACCACAACCAATAATACCTATTTTAACAATTCTATCACTCATCATTATCTCTCCTTTTGGGTAGTTATTATAATTATATTTACCTTAAGTCTAGCATTTCTTATATTTATTGTATATAATTTAAATAAACAAAAGTATAACTATTTTTACCTTCTATAGATAATCACTCTGAAAGGATGCTGCTTTATGCCAACACCTTATTATGAATCTGAAAAACTTCCCCTCTCTAAATCCTCTGTTTCACTATGCAATTTATCTTCTAGCGACCAGAATAATCAAGATTATCATGTGGCCCCTCATTGGCATACTAGTGTTGAATTGCTGTATTTTTTACAAGACAGTGCTACGGTTTGTGTAGGCTCTAACTACTATAAGGTTAAATCCGGGGATTTAATCATTATCAATGCAGGAGAAGTACATTCTGTCTCAGGTTATAAAGGTGGAACACCTACCCATTTTGTATTAAAAATATTGCCTGAGCTTTTATATATCTCACAAAATGATTCTTTCGATGCAAACTACTTGCTACCTTTTACTATTTCTGGTTTTACTCAACACCGACTCATTAGTAAGGATCACTTACACGGCAGTCAAGTGGTTCCGCTTATGAATGAGATTTATAGCGAATTTAATACCAAACAATTTGGCTATGAATTATCAATTCAAGCTAATATCAATACAATCTTCCTTTGGATCTTAAGATATTGGCAATCTCAAGGAATGCAAATAGAACAATTATTTCTCCAAAATAGTCAGGATTATACACGGCTCAAAACACTTTTTAAGTATGTACAAAATCACTATCATGAACCCATTCATGTTGCAGATATGGCTGACCTTTGCAATATGAATTACAGTTATTTTTCTAGGTACTTTAAGAAATTAACAGGCAAAACCTTTGTTGAATATGTAAATTATATACGCCTAACGGAAGCTGAAAAACTATTACTCACGACAAACTTGAATGTTACTCAGATTGCCTTTGCCACTGGATTTTCTAGCGCTAGCTACTTTATTAAAATATTTAAAAAACAAAAGGGCCTTTCCCCTAATAAAATGAGAAACACCTATTGATTAATATCAATAGGTGTTTCTCATTTTATTAGTCTATTTTTTTAAAGGCCGGTAGCAACCCTACCTTTTGAAGCGTTTGTAGTACAATCACTAACACAGGGCCTATGACAAGCCCTATGACACCCATTGTCCTAAAGCCCAAGTACATAGCTATAATGGTTACCAGGGTATTAACGCCTATTTGAGTCGATAATATCCGTGGTTCTACAACCTGACGTACAATTATAATCAACGCGTATATTCCCCCTAACCCAACAGCCATACTATACTTGCCCAGTATCACATTATATATTGCCCAAGGAACTAAGAACAATCCACTTCCAAAGATAGGTAATGCGTCTACCACACCTATTATAATTGCTAATAATATCGCACTATGAACACCTAAGAGAAGAAACCCTATCAGGCAAACGGTCGTTGTTATACACATAAGAATTAACTGCGTACGTACATAGCCACCCAGTGCACCTATTAGATCATTTTTCAGTATTTTAGACTTTTCCCTCATGCTCATTGGTATTTGCGCCCCCAAGAACTCTTGAATAACAATATAATCCCTCGTCATAAAGAATATTGCTAAAAATGTTATAGTGACCAAGAATAAAATATTAGGTAATTTACTAACAACATTAATTGATCCTTTAGATACAAATGATCCTAAAAAACTAGCTAGATTCTGAAATAATTGATCTATTGTTTTTTCTAATGAAAGAGATGAATTAAAAGGTAATGCGCTAAATACATGCTTCGTTCTATCACTAATATTATTAAATGTTTCAAGTATTTCTTCTCTATATAACGGTATGCTTTGGTATAGATTATTGGCTTGTACAAAGATCTTCCGTCCCACGGCAGCAAGTCCCCAACTAATAGCAGAAAGCACTGTTACCATTGATAACATTGTGGCAATTCCTCTTTTCATTTGTAATTTCTCATGAAGCCACTTTACAATTATTTGTAATCCAGATGCTATAATCCACGCCACAATAAATGGGGCCGTATAAGGGAGTAAGTATTTAATAAATAAATATACCCCTAAAGCACCTAATGTCGTATATAAAATCTTTTTTCCACTTCTTTGATACCAATGTTCAATGTCATGCATTTTATCACCACCTGTTCTTATATTAGAGTTTACCCATACTTTAACTATATTATCTTTCTTTTTAAATTATATCATACATAATCTGCTTTTTACTACATTTTTAAAACACCTATAGATTAAATGCGACTTATACGTATTTAATCTATAGGTGTTTCTTATTTTTCCCGTATACCCCTCGCCCATATGTACCCAACGTTTACTCTTTATAACTGTCCCTTCAAACATACTAAAAACTTCTCCTGTCATATCTGTTGTAAAAAACTTTGTTGCTACAGGAACTAAATGAACATATTATGTTTCATTCGCCACTTGATTTTAGCCGTAATCTTAAAAGGTTCCACATTAGGGTAGTATGATATTTCCTTGCATATGGCTAGAACACGTTCCTTGCTTCCTTGGTTTCTTCGCCTATATTAGATTTTCCATAAAAAAACAGTGCTGATAACCTGGACTACCCAAGTACCAACACTGTCATTTCTATAATTTAAATACGCTTAGTTCGTTTCAATCATCTCTACCAAACGTCTCATCACTGCACTAACTTCAGCTCTTGTTGCTGTGCCTGTTGGATCAAACTTATTGTCGTTCTTGCCAGAAATAATTCCCGCCATCTGCATTTGTTTAACTGCTACTTTGGCATAATCACTAATCTCTTGATTGTCTGCAAAGCTATTTTCTGCTTGTAGATCTGGTAAGTCAAAATCTAAAGTCTTTGCATAGTTTGTTATAATAACGGCTAACTGCTCTCTACTAATGGCTTGATTTGGTGAAAATTCAGTGGCTGACACACCTCTTACAATACCAGCCTCTCTTGCCCATTCAATAGATGGCATATAATAAGCATCTGATTTTACATCATTAAAGCTACTATTTGTATAACTAGTGAGACTTACTTCATCAAATCTTCCAAGAACTGTAACTAGCATACCTCTAGTCATAGACATGTTAGGCGAGAATACACCTTCAGCCGTTCCGCTAAAAAGGCCTCTTGCTATTACAAATTCTATATCTTTCTTTGCCCAGTGGCTTGCAATATCTGTTAAGCTCGTTTCTGATAGATCAGCCTCTACCTCATCTGCTTCTATTGCTTCTGTTTCTACTTCTTCTTTATATCCTACTGCAAATTTTGAAAAGTGATCCGTTACAAAGGATAACATTCCCGTTTTGTTATCATAAGCAGATATTAGCATTTCTTCAAGCTTACCCTCATCATCGATGTAGTATACTACAACATTTTCTGATTTTTCTTTAATGTCTAAGGTGTATGGAATAGTAATAGAAACTTTACCCTTTCCAAACTCAGTTACTTTAGTACCACTTGCATCTGTAATGCTAAAGTCATATACAGGACGTCCGCCTATAATCGCCTTAACTTCTTCGGAAAGTGTGCTAATATCCACCTTCTTTGCAGATATTTCTACCTCTCCACCTACTTGGCTTTGAATGGTCTTAAGTGTTTCAAGATCAAGATTAATAGTTCCTAACTCGCTACTAACACTCAGTTCTTTTACATTTTCTTTTACAATTTCATCTATGGATCCTTTTGACAGTTTTGCAGAAACATTTTCGACTAAACTGCTTTTGGTATCTGCTTTTATTTCCATTGAAACACCATCTTTTTCAGTACCATTTTTCTTTGCTTCAGCCTGTGCCTTTTTGATAGAATCTTTAACTTCATCTTGGGACACAGTTATATTGGCTGTACCATTTGTTATATTTGTTACGGTTGTTATGATTTCTTTTGCTGACTTTTGAGCTTCTGTTGGTTTTGATGGTGTTGTTGAAGAACTACTGCCGCCGCTACCCGCTGATGGCGGTAAAGGTTTGCTCGCTTCAACCTTTTTATATTCAGCTAAAACTACTACGATAGCTTCTTCGGCAAATAATGTTGTACTCGCAATAGCGGCTTTAACTTTGCCTTCTTTAGCATCTTTAGCCGCTACAACTTCTACACCTTTTAGTATAAAGTTACCTCTTTCACGAGCACCATTTATAGTATCATCAATTCTTACTCCAAGTCTTGTTTTATCCTTGCTTAATGTGTATTGAGCACCAGTTGATGTATTATCTAATTTCATGCTATAGTTTCTGTATGCTCTTTCACCTTCGATTACTGCTTTAGCTGGATCAACATTGAATGTAAAGTCTGTATCTCTTAATTCAAGCGTAAACCATCTCTTATCTAAGTCTGTATCTTTGACAGCGTTAGCATAAAGCTCTTCAAGTGTGATTGGTGCGATTTCTGTAGTTCTATAGAACCCTGGAACATCTCCAACTACTACTTTAGCTTTAGCTTTAGCACCATCTGAAACTGCAAATACATGCTCACTATTACTTACTTCTGTGTCATGCTTTCTAACTTTAACATTTGCTTCTGCATCTGTTATTTTAGCAACAAGTGGGAATATTAATTCGTCATCTTGTGCAAACTTCATCGTAACTGGCCCTATCGCTCTAAGTGCCATTACTGTTGCACTTTCTCTGTAAGCTTCAAAGTCCACTGTACCATTTACTGTTTTTACAGCAAACACAAGTGACCTATCATCTGAAGTAAATCCTACCGTTTCTTTAGATGGAGCAGTTGCTGTAGCACCAGTTGCTTTTTCAGCTATTTTTTTAGCTTCCGCTTTAGCGTCTGCTAATTTAGGTGTGTAGTCTGTAGCTGTGCCAGGGTTGTTTCCAAGTTTAACAAGCCCTCCGTATATCCCATTATCTACAGGAGTGTTATAAGTTGTAGTAGTTCCATCATAAACCGCTTCAACTTCTCCAGTGTATATCGGAGCCCATTCTGCACCTGTTAATTCTAAATAAAATGATAAGTTTGTTGTAAGATCATCTTTCATTTTAATTTTTAACCCTGGTGCATCTCCTACTTTAATTGTTGAATCCTTTGCTACTGTTATTACTTTGTCAACTCTGTTTGTTGAGTCAGCAAACACTGACATTGGCATTACTGAAGCGATCATTGCCGCTGCTAATAATGCTGCTAATTTTTTACGCATTTTCATATTCTTTCTCCCCCTCATATTGTGTACTAAGTACATACTTACATTTATATTATTTTATCTATTAAAAAAACATCCCACCAGATTCATTGAATTTTATCAACCAATCGAGTGGGATGTCTGTAAAATACTTTAATGCGACTGGGGGGATTTGAACCCCCACCCAGTTATCCCGGACTAGATCCTTAGTCTAGCGCGTATGCCAGTTCCGCCACAGTCGCAAATTACTATTTTATTAATAGCACAAAATAGATTATACCAAAATACATATGTAAAGTCAACTGTCTAAATATCAATATTTTATGCCCTGTTTCTCTTTAATATGCCTTATGTTATAATGCTATTATCTAGTTAAATATTAATTTTAGGGGCGTGGACACTATGAATGGACGGATTAAGTCTAAATATTTTCAAACTGCATTATATGTTTTATTTATTGTGATTGCAGCAATCTTATTTTATCATCTTTTAGGAAACATCGGAGCTGTAGGTAGTCATCTAAAAGCCATTATAAAAGTAGTAACGCAGGTACTTTCTCCTCTTTTGTATGGGCTCTTATTTGCATTCCTTATGAGCCCCGGAGTGAACTTCTTTGAAGAAAAGATTTATTTAATAACGGGTCATGACCCCTTGAAAAATAAAATAAAATCTTATAGGAGCCTTTCAATACTGCTTATTTATATGATTTTATTTGGTTTTGTATTTTTTGTCATTCAGTATATGGTCCCGCAGATACTCTCTAATTTAATCGAATTATATACTAATGTACCTAGTTATATTGCGTCTATTGAATCTGCAATATTGGCCTTGGAAGAAACCATGGATTATGCCTCTCAGTATCTTCCCCAGGACTACCTAATAGACTTCCTAAATATGCTGCAACCAGCTAAACTCTCACCTGCTTTTATTACCACCCTTGTTGGGCGTATTTTGTTTGGTGCATTAAATTTTACCTCTCTTGCATTTAACATAATTTTAGGGTGTGTTATTTCATTTTATTTACTGAAACAAAAGGATGATTTTGCCAAGGGTGCTATCAGACTGATATATGCTATATGCCCCAAGGATAATGCTGACAAACTTATCGGTGTAGCTAAAGAAAGCAATTATATCTTTGCACGCTTTTTCATCGGGAAATCTCTTGATTCACTCATTATTGGAATGATATGTTTTGTAGGCCTAACACTACTTGGTAACCGGTACGCTTTGCTTTTATCACTCATTGTAGGTGTTACTAATATGATTCCTTATTTCGGACCATTTATAGGGGGGATTCCTGCTGTTTTAATCACCTTGTTTGAGGGTTTTCTACCTGCACTATTTGTAGTTCTTTTCATCCTAGCCTTGCAGCAATTTGACGGCTTATACCTGGGTCCTAAAATTTTAGGTGATTCTATAGGCCTTAGTCCCTTTTGGATCATTACCTCAATTCTTATTGGAGGGGCCTTATGGGGCACGCTGGGGATGTTCTTCGGTGCACCCTTATGCGCTATCATCTTAATGCTCGTTAATCGTTGGATAGATAGAAGATTAGAATATAAAAACATTATTCTTGATGAACCTATTGAAGACGAACTTGAGACTGAGTAGGAACAACAAAAAAGTGGGTAATGATCCTTAGTTCATTACCCACTTTTTTTGTTGCTATAGTTTAATGTATTACTTCTTAAAGTAATGCGTTAAGTTTTGCTTCAAGTGTTGCCTTAGGTAGTACACCTACAGCTGTATCTACTATTTTTCCATCTTTTATAAAAACAATTGTTGGTATACTCATTACGTTGAACTCTGTTGATGTTGCTCTATTTGCATCTGTATCCAACTTACCAATTTTAATTTTACCTTCATATTCTGTTGCTAGTTCTTCAATAACAGGTGCTATCATTTTACATGGTCCACACCAATCTGCGTAAAAATCCACCATTACTGGAATATTTGATTGTAAAGCTTCTTCCTTAAAGTTACCATCTGTAAATTTAAAAGCCATTTAACTTCCTCCTTATTGTTTATCGCATTATTATAATATATTCATACTATAATTTACTCATAGTACGATTATAATATATTTTTTACTTGTTTGCAACCTTTTTTGGATTTTTGTATCCTTTATAGGAAATATGCCATTTTATACATTATAGCTTTTTATTTTTTGATAAAAAGCTATCTATTTGCTCCATTACTTCATCAACATAAGTACTTACTTCCGCTAAGTATGCCTCAATCTCAAATTTATTATTCGTTTGATGATTGGCAAAGCCTCGCTTCTTCTTGTAGCTATAGTGTCTGAACATATGATCTAATTTTTCAGAAATCTTCATTTAGGTCGTCTCCAATTGTCATATAGATATCTTATACTATATGACAATTGGAGAGCGTTTGCCCATTACTTTCTTGGAAAACATTCTAATCTATAAATAGGCATACCCATAGCTGAGAATCTCGCTTCATATTCAGTCATAATATTATTCTTTATATCACTGGCATGTAAGTCCAAAGTAATGTTTTTCATTTTCCAATCACTCTTACTGATCTCATTTAATGAAAACTCAAATAAGCCTTTGTTATCCGTCTTAAAATGCAACTCACCTTGTGAGTTTAATATAGACTGATATTTTTCTAAAAATTTATAATACGTTAATCTTTTATTTGCATGTCTATTTTTTGGCCACGGATCAGAAAAATTGAGATAGATTCTATCTACTTCTCCTGCTTCAAAAATATCAGCACAACTCTCTACATTATAAAATAAATACCTCAGGTTGCTACTGACTTCTTCTCGTTCCGCCTTTTTACACGCTTTATAGACAACTGTTTCAAAGCGCTCTACGCCAATATAGTTAATGTGTGGATTTTGTTTAGCAAGTTCTATAATAAAACCACCCTTACCCATTCCAAATTCTACATGTAGCTTGTTATTGTTATCAAAAAGCGTATGCCATTTCCCTTTATATTCTTCTGGGTTTGAAATAACTATGTCACTCTCTTGTATATATTGCTCTGCTCTAGGGTCTCTTCTTAATCTCATTGTCATTCCTCTTTATGTTTGTTAGATTTATTTTAAATACTTTAACTATATTATAATCTACTATTCTTATTTTAGCTATACCATAGCAATCCAGTACCCTGCTTCTCTGGCCCTTGGAGGAATATTATGACAACAGCTAAATCTTTCAATTTTATCTATGTTTAATGGATTATCTTCATTAGGATTAAAAACACCTGGTACGCCCAAGTGATATCCTATGCCCGATTCATCTTTGCCTAGTATAAAGTGCTTATAATCTCTATAGGCATCCATAATAAATGCCTGATTAGTCCACTCACTATCTAATGATGGCACGGATTTTAAATCTTCGTAGGTAATACGCACCCATTTAATACCTGTATTTTGGGCTTCAAAAGGATTTATAGGTATTCTCTTTTTAAATATACTTCCTACTTCTGAACAACCAACTCTGTGCTCCGGTTCATCACTTTTCTGGAACGCTCTTAAAAAATTATTCATATACTCATTTATGCCTGAAACATTTTCAGGTGGTTCCATATATGTTGATGCTGATGGTGTTTCCACTGACTTTAGTTTTGGTTCTAAATGACGTAAGTCCATTTGTGTAGTTTCTTCTGTTCTAGCTGCTTGTTGTTGTAATGCTTCAATAATGGCTTTTGACTCTTTTAGTGTTCTATTTAACTTTTCTACTTCTTCTTTTAGTAGCAGCATTTCACTATTTCTAGCTTGATCCCCAATCCCTTTTTCATCTAAATCTATTGATTCTTGATCTGCACCCCTAAAGATAGGTTCTGGTTCTACTTCTTCTCCTGGCGATTGGCTAATCCCTACTGCTAATGCAATACTTTCTGTTTCTGCTGGTTGGGTTGGTTCTATTTGGATTGGTTCTATTTGGATTGGTTCTATTTGGGAAACTATTTGAGGCGTCTTTTCTGCTACCGCATCCCCTTCAGCTTTGGTTGCATTAGCTGTTTCTTTGATTATAGCCGTCTTGCTATTCTTCACTAAGTGCTCCCAAGCATATGGTTCTGATGAAAAACCTACTAGTGGCACAACATTACCCTGAATATTATCACCACTAACGATAATGAACCCACCATCTATTTCTTCTGCATTTAACCCGCTATTATTGATACTAGACGGATTCATAACCCACCTTGTTTCTTTATTCCCGTTAATCCCTACTTGAAGCATACCAACTTCTACACTGCGCTGTTTAGATTTACTGGTTAAATACAACCTATAAATCTGGCCTTTAGGTAACTGGCGCAAGCCCTGTACATAACAGCTCACCCTATTGGGCATGGTTAACTTGCAATAGCCTGATGGTTTTCTTGATCTATTACCATATCCTAATGCGTCTTCATTCATAATAATCAATGTATTAAAATACATCCACAGTCCCTCTTTCTTTTCATATAATTTTACTACTAATATCTATATGAAAAATGGCTGCGTCCTAGACCAGATTGAAAAATGTATCTTAATCCTTATGGTTATTTTTTCACTCTTGCCTTGTAATCTAATATGATATTGGTCAGTTCTGCGAATTTCTCCAATGAGAGCGTCTCTCCTCTAACCGATGCTCCTATGCCAGAACCATCTAATACTTCTTTCAGGTCGTCTTTAGAGATATCTAAGTCACCTTGAGAGAATAGTGTATTTAACAAGGTTTTTCGTCTCTGAGAAAAGGCTGCTTTAACTAGTTTAAACAAGAAGGTTTCATCTCTAACCTCTACTGGTGGTTTCTCGTGTAATCTGAGCTGAATAACTGCAGAATCCACATTTGGGCTAGGCATAAAACAGTCCCTAGGTACTTCTGTGACCAAATAACTACTCGCATAGTAGTTCAGAGCCACTGTAATGGCCCCATATTGCTTCGTTCCAGGTTCGGCATGCATTCGTAAGGCTACTTCCTTTTGAACCATTACAGTGATGGTTTCGATTGGCAAGCGTTCTTCAAGTAGCATCATAATAATAGGTGTCGTAATATAATAGGGTAAATTTGCGACAACTTTAATTTTGCTCCCCTGAGGTTCATCTTTCATCTCTTCTTTTATTAATTCATGTAGATCAACTTTTAAAACATCGTTATTGATTAATTTCAGATTAGGGCACTCTCCAAAATTATCCTCTAATATAGGAATAAGCAATTTATCAATCTCTATTGCTATTACTTTTTTTGCATTAACAAGTAACGCCTGGGTTACACATCCTATTCCAGGGCCAATTTCAAGAACATAATCATTTCCACCAAGGTCTGCCGCCTCAATAATCTCATCTAGAACGTCATTATTTATAAGAAAGTTTTGCCCAAACTTCTTTTTAAATACAAATGGATAGCGTTTTAAAATATCTTTCGTACCTTCAGTTGTTGCAATAGGTTTCATAAGCTTGTCTCCTCTTCTTTTTTTATAGTAACATAATGTAATTAACATGTATAGGTTTAACCGGTAAAATACAAAGGACTGCTCAGATGTGTGATTTCTCCACTCTAAGCAGTCTTAATAGTTTCGTTTTATTTTTAGGTTTTAGCTGTGAGCGCTAGTTAGCTTCGCTCTGCTCTTACATCAAGGGTTTGATCTTCTAGAATATAAACCTTACGCGCTCTTCTACCAAAGGCCCTTGCTTCTTTTTCACTATTCATATATAGGTCTATAATATTACCTTTTACTGCCCCACCAACATCACCTGCGTGGGCTATTCCGTATCCTTCAACATAGAGCTTTGTTCCTAGAGGAATCGTATTGCGGTCAACTGCTACCATTCCTACGAACGTAGGCATTCCGCTAGCTGTTTTATTATACCACGGATCATTTGGGCCATGTGTATATGCTGTAGCTTCCATATCCAATGTTTTTTTAAATGTATATGTTTTACCTGTGTTAGGATCTGTAACTATATTTTTTGCACCCTCAAGAATAATTTCGGTTTGTGGTTGTCTTAATACAAGTGAGCTGATTTGCGTTTCTTTAATCATTTCCCCACCAAAATAGTCTACTTGAAAATCCCTTGTTACTAACCCATTGTTCCCAGCTTGCTTAACTTGACGCTCACCAGGTTTTAGGTCTAAAGTTGTTTCTACTTTCACATCGTAGGGTAAGTCAGCATCCCTTTTTTGAATAGTTGTCTTTTCCCTTTTTACTATTATTTTCATACCTGGTTTAATTGATTCGGATATTTTCGGACTAACCGTATCATTGTTCCCAAGAATAATCCCTTGTTCCTCTAAGAACTTATCAATTGTATAGGCTTTAGTAATTGTTTTCATTTCAACGTTATCTAAATTAAGTATAACTTCTGGCGCCCATCTTTTAATAACAATCTCCATATCTTCTATAATCGATGTGCCTACATCTACAGAAATCTCATCCTTTTCTTGTAACCTTATGTTATTGCTAGCTAAAAATTCTCCTACTAGCAGCTCTGTCGTTTCGTATTGAGTCACCTTTCCATCGTCAGTTATTGTAACTGATGTAGATTGTGTTTGGTATGCTGCAATCGTACCTGTTCCAAGTACAAATAATGCCACAATCAGTAAAGCGATCCTATTTCGAATTTTCATAACTTCCTCCTTGTTTTTGCACCTCTAGAAAATAAAAAATAAATATTTTTTGTTATTTTTTCTAAAACAGGTCATATTTACGTAGATTCAACTTATTTGGTTTATCTATGTATGTTAACCTTGTGCTTTATGTTTCGAGTTCTATTCTTGTTGAATCTTGAATTTACTTTCTAAACCTTATTAAAGACAAGAACTGGAAACAAATGTAATTTCATCTTCTTTAACAATCTCACAAGAAGTGTAATATATCTCGAAACATTTTGCAAGCTTTTCGTAATACTTTTTTTATTCTACTGGTGAAAAACTAATTGCACACCTTAATAAGTCCTTATTTTATAGGACATTTAGAGTTTTTGACTTTTTTTCTTTTTTTAAAACTTAATATCTCTGTAACATTTGTTTATTTGTATTATAGGCCTATAATAGCTTTGTCAAGGTTTCTTAGTAGGGCTAGCCTCCCATAATGTTCTGTTTTTAGATTCTTATTAAGTCCCTTTATTCTGATTATAGTAAAAATAAAGGTCTATTAGATACTTTGCCAGTATCTAATAGACCTTTATTAATATTTTTGTTACTTTTAATTAAGCTATATTTAACAGTTATGATTCATTAGTATATATTTGAGCTCGTGTTCAATATATTTATCTTTTAATAGCAAACAACTCTTTTGCATTTTTAGACGTCATTCGAGCAACTTCTTCTATGGATACATTTTTTATATCTGCAATTTTTTGTGCTATATGCGCCAAATACGTAGAATCATTTCTTTTACCTCTATATGGCATAGGGGTAAGATAAGGACAGTCTGTTTCTATTACAATGGATTCTAACGGAATCTGTTCTACTACTTCCACACTTTTCCTTGCATTGTTAAATGTAATCGTTCCACCTACGCCAATATAAAATCCTAATTGGATATATTCCTGAGCCATTTGAGCACTACCTGAAAAGCAGTGAATCACACCTTTGCTCATCCCACTTTCCCGAATCATGTCGAAGGTTTCCTGGGAAGCTTCCCGGCTATGCACAATAATGGGTAAGTCGACTTTTTTTGCAAGTTCCATTTGCCGCCTGAACCAAATCCTTTGAACTTCCTTAGGTGAATGTTCATAGTAATAATCCAGACCAATCTCACCAATTGCAACTACTTTAGGGTGCTTCGTTAATTGCTCCAGAAGCTCTAGAGTAGTTTTGCCTTGATCCGTTTCATCTAGTTCTGCAACGCTGTGAGGATGTACCCCTACACCCGCATATATAAACGAATATTGCTCCGCTAATTGGATTCCTTCATTAGAGCTTACAATATCAGCAGCAGCATTTACAATATAATCCACCTTATTTTTTTTCATAGAACTAAGTAACTCATCTCTATCTTCATTAAACCTATTATCATCGTAATGTGCATGTGAGTCAAAAAACATATAATATTCTCCTTTCTTGTCCTCGCGGTTCCGGGGGACGGTTAATCGAATTTGATATCAGGGGGTCCAGGGCTCCGGGACGGTTAATTAAGTTTGATAGCAATCTCTTTTTATTTTTATGAATAGGGACCTTTAATTAAACTTCTTGTTTTTTCGTATTTTTTGAAGAAGTTCAATTAATCTTTTTTAGTACTGTATTATTCCAACTAAACTTGGCCATACTCTCACAAGCACATATATATAATATGAAGTACATACATATAATGAAGGGAGAGAGATTTATGCCACGAATGGGCAGGATTAAAAATGAAGATTTTAAGCTACATGTAATGGTGAGGAGTATTAAGGAACTTGATTTATTTAAAGAAAATGAGGACAAGGTAAAATATTTATCCATCCTACGGAAGTTTCAACTAAAACATGGCTTCAAGGTATATGCCTATTGTTTAATGAGTAATCATGGGCATCTAATTATTGATTGTGCAGGCGCTGATATCTCAAAATCCATGCATGCTATTAACCTTTCTTATGCCCGTTATTATAATCATAAATATAACCGATATGGTCACTTATTCCAAGACCGGTTCAAAAGCAAAGTCATTAATACCCACCGATACTTAATCAATTTATCTGCATATATTCATAATAATCCTAAAGATATCCCTCAATACAAGGATAATATTGAACTCTATCCTTTTTCAAGCTTTAAGGAATATCTAAATAAAACTGATACTTTTGGCATCTTATCCAAGTCTCTTTTATCTCAAATTGTTGGATTTGATTGCAAGGAGAAGGAGGCCGCCTATATAACTCTTGTTAGAGAGAGTAACGATGCCGAAACCTTAGATGAAACTGAGTTTACGAACGATCAAACTGAGTATATAAATCATAAAGATATCATTACAAAATATAAAAGTCCCCAAGAGGTTATAAATCACGTAGCTAGGACTTTAACCCAGAACCCTCTGGATATATATGTAAAATATCGCCGCTCATGTGCTAAAATCCGTGCATTATCTTGTGTTTTTATGGTTACCTTCTGCAATATGAACCAAAAAGAAATCTGTGAAACAATCGGAAACATAAGTCCATCTGGGATTTCTTACTTAACTTCTAAAGGGCTAGGGATACTTTTAGAAAATCGTAAACTTATAGATAATTTTATTGCCCCGTAAACTTCTAAAGGCTTTCAAATTAGAATCCGGCCTAACCTTAATATTAACATATAAGGTTTTTTTGTAGTACATATTTTAAAGCTAAATTGCTATTTCGTTTGCTGTTCATTCTTTTTTGAGGATGAACAGCTTTATTTTACCGATGATTAAGGATTTTATACTTCTTATCTTGACCGTCCTGGATTAACTGTCCCCTAGCACCTAGCTGCTTTGATTAACCGTCCCAAATCTTCAGATCTTGGCTATCTCTTGTAATTAACCGTCCCCAGAGAAAGAAAAAAGATGCCCCGCAGGGCATCTCTACTAAATTTCTAAATTAAATCCACGCACTTGATGTCGACAGTCATTTATAAGCGTTACCTTAGCAGTTAATTCAGATCAGGCACCCTCGCGGCACATAGAAGATTTTACTTAGTGCTGCTTCCTTCCGGACCTGACACGCTTCATAAATTTCTATTGCGCAAGACCCAATCGTCATCATCACTTACTAAGGGCAGGCCTTACAAATGAAGCTGCCTCGACCAAGCATCACCCCTGCTATAGCGGATTGCAGGTACAAGGCGCCGCTACCTCCCCGGCTAGCGTGGAAAATGGTTGACATAGTTATGTCGCATCTATCAGTATATATGGTTTGTATTTGCCTGTCAACCAGCATTTCTTGGGTCTACTTATTCTTTTTTCTAGTTTCTCTCATATTTTGAAAGTATTGCTTTAAAATATGACTACATTCCTCTTCTAGGACACCTTCTACAATCTCTACTTGGTGATTTAATGTATCTAGTTGGAGAATGTTAATTACAGAGCCCGCAAAGCCCGCCTTAGGACTCCTAGCACCAAACACCACCTTAGGTATCCTTGCCTGAACCGTAGCCCCTGCGCACATTGGACAAGGCTCAAGAGTTATATATAAAGTGCATTCCTCAAGCCGCCAATCTCCTATTTTAGTTGCTGCTTCATTAATCGCAATAATCTCCGCATGAGCTAGAGGGTTTTTATCTGTATTTCGGCGGTTATAGCCTCTACCTATAATTTCCCCGCCCATGGTAACAATTGCTCCAATAGGTGTCTCATCTAAATTAAAAGCTTTTTGAGCCTCTTTTAAGGCTTCCTTCATATATATAATGTCTAATGGTTCAAACATTGATTAATTCATTCCTTCCTGCTAAACAGATTATATTCTTTCTGATGCTATTCCATAAATACGAGACAATGCCAAATATCATCTACTATGCACATTTTATGTGAGTTTTCATATTTTAGTATTATCAATCATAAATAAAATTATTTTGGAGCGTGACTTATATATATGTATAATTATTTTTATCGCCAAAACCCAACCCCAGAACTTATGACGCAGCAACTCCCTACCACCCCAGCCTCCCCTACTGTAAAATTACCCTATTCCCAAATGCAAGACCTTATCTCTGATATGGTTGAACTATATCATAATGAGATAAGGAATATGAATATGTACCAGCCACTTTTAGAATTATCTCCTAATATGGAAGAAGAAGAAATTATACAAGGCATTATAGATCATACAAATAATAATATTCTTTATCTTGAACAGATGTACCTAGGCCTGACAGGGGATAGTATTGATAAGCTTGCTATGCCAACAGAGGAATTCCCAAATCTCTCTTATACCGAACTTCTTAAGAACACATTATTTTCCAAAACAGATACTTTAGAGCAATACGAAGTTCTTTATAGGTTAATCCCAATACAGGCTTATAAAGATATGCTTTTCCAGATGATTATAGGCCAGTTGAAGGATGCTACCTCTAGCAATTACCTTATTTCAATCCAAACCCAAATCTAATTTTTTAAATAGTACTGTTTCCTCCATAAGCATAGGATTTTGTTATATACAAAATCCTATGCTTAATCCTTTTGAAACGGTACCGTGGAACCTAATATTAATATTCCACCTAAAAGCTGAATAATATTCATTGTTTCTCCAAATACTAATGCAGAGATTATAATAGCTGCGATAGGATCTATATAACTTAGCATTGCGACGGACTGCCCTCTTAGTTGTGAAACTGATGTAAAATATAGCAAATACCCTATCCCAGTATGAATAACCCCCAGGATAATTATAAAAAACCACCCTATTCCATCCATACCACTTATATTTAATCCCCCTTGAATTAAAATACTAGGTAAGAGTATGATGGTTGCTACTATTAGCTGTATTAATGTTATTTCAAAGCTCGTTAGACCTTTAATCAACTTATTCATCAACACAACACTAGCATACAACCCAGCACCTCCAAGAGCATACCCAATCCCCTTAGTATGCTGGTACAGATTGCCTCCGCCACTATTATTTATATTAATAACTAAGAATAACCCTACTATAGCAATAGGGATACACGCTATTTTAGTTGTTGTTAGCTTCTCTTTTAACACTATAGGTGATAGCACTAGGGCAAATACAGGTGCAAAATAATAGGCTAGCGTCGCATTTGATATGGTGGTATATTTATAACCTTGAAATAACATGATCCAATTGAACCCTATGGCTGCTCCTGATAAGACTAAAAGGTATATATTTGCTTTAATCTTTTGCCATGATATTTTTTGCTTTACAATAATACCTGCTACAAGTAAAAATACACTTCCTATTAGTGCCCTTAAAAATGCAATTTCTAAAGATGTTAAATTGATTCTTTTTACAAAAACGCCAATACTACCAAATATGATCATGGCAATTATAATCTTTAATTGACCTTTCACTTCCATCCCCCGTCCATCTTATACTCATCATTTGAGTGTTAGATATTGTATTATACTACATTTTATATTGTTTCCTGTGTCATTTAAAGTAAATTAATTTATTTAATATCCTTATTGACATAGTCATATCACCTATGATATTATAATATGTTTGATTTAATATCAAATCTATGTTATAATAACTTAGAGAGTTAATTATATATGGAGGTGCGCGATTTGTTTAAAATTGGCGACAAGGTTGTTTATCCAATGCAAGGTACAGGCATCATCGAAGGTATAGAAGAAAGAGACTTTTTAGGCGAAATGCAACAGTACTATATAATCGAAATGATCACTCAAAACATGCAAATAATGATTCCATCATCAAAGATCAAAAAATCAAATTTGCGTTTAATCAGTGACTCACTAACCCTAGATAATGTCTTATCTGATTTTACTACTCAAGATCCACATACAACTAAGGCTACTCCCCCAAAACAGAGATATAAAATCCATATGGATAAAATCAAATCAGGCTCTTTAGAAGAAAGTGCTGAGGTTATTTGGGACTTAGTATGTCTTAATAAAGAAAAGACTCTTAATGCAACAGAAAAACAGATGCTAACAAATGCACGCAAGTTTTTAACTGGCGAAATCTCACTCATTAGAGAAATTAGTGAAGATGAAGCTAATGAATTGTTAGATACCTGTATCAGCTAATACCTATAAAAAGGTCTAAAGGAAATATCTATTTCCTTTAGACCTTTTTATTTTGCCTATTATTGATGATTATGCTTCTAGCATGAGTTTTTCAAGCTTCATTGGTTCAATATATTGTCCGTCTTTATAAGCTCTCATATTCCCACCAGAAATCTCATCAATTAAAGCAATTTGTCCTTCTTCACCAATTCTTGCAAATTCTAACTTAATATCATAGAGTTCCATGCCCTTTTTCTCAAGCTCAGCCTTAATTATATTACTAATCTTTTTAGTTAAGTCTTTTAAGATACTATATTCTGCCTTATTTAAGATACCTAGCATATCAAGGGCATCTTCCGTAATGGGCGGGTCTTGTCTATCGTCATCTTTAAGGGTAACCTCTACAAATGCGTCTAGAGCCTGTCCTTCTTCTGCATACATACCATAACGTCTGGTAAAGCTCCCTACAGCTCTGTAACGGCAGATAACTTCAAGGCCTTGTCCAAATACCTTAGCTGGCTTTACAGTCATTGTTGCAGCATCAATATCTGCTGATACATAATGAGTTGGAATGCCTTGCTCCTCAATCTTCTCAAAAAAGAACTTTGTAAGCTTAAGGCCAGCCTTTCCTGCACCTTCCATAGTCAAACCTACAGTATTGGCACCTGGGTCAAACACACCATCTTCTCCTGTTACATCATCTTTAAACTTAAGTACATAATGACCATCTTCTAATTGGTATACGTCTTTTGTTTTCCCTTTATTAATAAGTTTCATCTAACTTCTCCTTTATAACATAAGATACTTCAATTATATATCATTATCATTTAGTAAATCAACTAATATTCTAAAATTAATGATTTTCAATAAAATAAACAGATGGGTCAATGAAACCTGCGAAGCTGCAGCCTTTATTGACCCATCTGTATTTAAAAATTATCTTTAGCCATCATTATGCTTGTTGGCAACTCATCCTTGCTATATCTAGTACGTTTTCTTGATCTGATTCTACTGACTCCACTGACTCTAATGATTCAGATCTCCTGATATCAGCACCTAATGCTTCTAACTTTTGTTGTATATCTTCATATCCTCTATCAATGTATTTTGCATTATGGATAACAGTTTCTCCGCCTGTGGCTACCAGTCCTGCTAGAATCATTGCTGCTCCCGCCCTAAGATCTGTAGCTGTTAGATGGGCTGCCATTAATTTAGAAACACCTTCAATAACGGCAGTCCTTCCATCTACATTTACCCTAGCACCTGTGCGCTTTAGTTCACTAATATACTGGAACCTATTATCCCAAACGCCTTCCACCATCCTGCTTGTCCCCTTAGCTACACTCAGTAACACTGCCATCTGGGGTTGTAAATCCGTAGGAAATCCAGGATGTGGCAATGTCTTAACGTTAGTCGGCTTTAAGATTTCTGGTGCCCGTACCCTGATGAAGTCATCTCCTTCATCAAGAATGACACCCATTTCCGTTAACTTTGCACTTATGGATTCCATGTGCTCTGGTATTAAGTTGCGAACTGTTACATCCCCACCTGTAATAGCGCCAGCAATCATATATGTGCCCGCTTCTATTTGGTCTGGAATAATCGAATAGGTACCACCATGTAGCTTTTCTACACCTGTAATACGGATAGTATCTGTCCCTGCACCTTTTACCATTGCGCCCATCATATTCAGGAAGTTAGCAACATCAACAACATGAGGTTCTTTGGCAACGTTCTCAAGAACTGTCGTACCTTCCGCAAGAACCGCTGCTAGCATAATATTAATAGTTGCACCTACACTGACGACATCCAAATAAATTTGTGTTCCTATTAAACGATCCGCCCAAGCATGGATAACACCATTTTCTACTACAACCGTAGCACCTAATGCTTCAAACCCCTTAATGTGTTGATCAATTGGACGTACGCCAAAATTGCACCCCCCTGGGAGTGCTACTTCTACTTTTTTAAATCGACCAAGCAAGGCGCCTAGTAAATAATATGATGCTCTTATTTTACTTGCACATTCTTCTGTTGCACGGTACGTTATTATTCTGGACGCATCTACACGCAGTGTATTCTTTTGGATAAACTCTGCGCCGGCTCCTAATGTCCCAATTGCTTCCGTTACTCTGATAACATCATCTATATATGGTATATTCTCTATTTCACAAATGCCATCTACCAATAGCGCTGCTGGAATAATAGCAACTGCTGCATTCTTTGCACCATTGACGATCACATCGCCTTTAAGCTTTTTGCCACCCTTAATTATTAGTTGACTCAACTTTAACACCTCTTGTTATATACTTAAATGCTCTTCATTTATATTGTCACTTTACCCTATCTGTTTGCATATTATCATAGTATAACATTAAACCCAAATAAGTTAAAGGTTTTTTTAGGACAACCCTGATTATATTTGTGGTTCTTCTCTAATTTCACTATTATATGCATTAATATAGTATATCCGGCCATCTTCTAATATAACTTGGTAAAAAGGAAGTGCCTTTTCTGCAATAAGGTGAGTCCCCTTTGGATTCTCTAATGCATACCCTAACATAATATCTTTGATATGTGTAGGCTCTCTTGTAGCTATTTGCTGTATTAAATAAAAAGCCACTTGATCTCCAGAATAAATTTCTTGTTTCTCTCCGACGGCTTCACCTAACTCTACTTTGTGTATTTCTACTTCATTAATCCCTGAAGATGTCATCTTAATTTTGACATAACTATCAAATACAGGTATGCCTTCATATTTATCATAATAAATGATATACATACCATCCGCTTCCTCAACTGTCTGCCTGTGCATCTTCCGGGGGGAATATGCCATTTGTTTTAGCCATTTCTCCGCTATTTTAAGGGCTTGATCCTTATTAAACGGATTAGATCCCATCTCTTTGCTATCTCTTGCCTCAACCTTCCCCTGGTGCTGGTATAAGATGTTCTCACCTTCAAATATGATAATCTCATCATTCTTACTATAAATTCTTCTAGGTTTTTGGTTAGGGGCTTTAGCCGCCTCTATTGAAACAGTCACACCTTCTAATGTATTTAGGAGTCTTTTTACGAACTCTTCTCTTGTAACACTGTTAATTTGAAATGGAGAAACCGTAAGCTTGGAAAGCGGTTTGTATTCTTTAGGTATTGTTGTGTCTATATAAATGTTGTTTTCTGCCAAAATAGTCTTTATATCATCTACCTGTGTCTCTTTTAGTACGTAGGCAGTTGACTCTTTTCTATAGTTTGCCCAACCTAGTACTATATTTATACTAAGAAATAAAATAATTAATTTGTTTTTAGCGCTACACCAGTTCATAGGCCCTCCTTTCTTTAAAATAAATACTTCTACGGACTATACCATTCGTCCTCATGAAGTATAATCCAGCGTATACTAATCTCTTCCTCTGGCCCATTCACCATATAAACCCATTTCATATTATCGATTACTAGGGTATTGAATTCTTTGTTAATTGACACATACTCTAACACCTTATTAATGGCATCTGTATATTTCATACTAAAATAATTCGTCTTAGGATCTGTCGTATATCCAGTCGTTTTATCCCTTAACTCAGAAGCGTTCCACTTAAAATTAGATACTTCATGGCCCTCTACTACTATCTTAACCATATTGTCCATCCCTAGTCTTTCTCTTTCCACCTCAGAGAAATAGATTGGTATCCCCCCTATACGCATATCAAAACTAAATATATAGCCTGTATCTATTTCTTCTATACCAGATAAAAAGAGGCTGTTTCTGATTTCTTTTGTAATACTATCATTTTCTTCTAGGAATCTTCTCCCTATATGATAAGCTTCCAATCTAGGTATTTTAGTCTTGTTTTCCATTACACTAATATTTGAGTATTCAAATATACCACTTGGATAATATTTTACAACCGCTTTCATTAGCTCCGAAAATATATACACCCCATCATTTGTTATTTCTTCTTTTTTTAATAAAGGGTTTAGAAAATAATGATTAACATATGGATTAAATTTGCTTAAATCCTCTTCCTGTTCAAGTGGATTATGCCATTCCAATATATCATAGGGTATGGGTGTATCTTTACTTGCTACAGGCAAAAAGAGATTCTTATTACTAATCCCTCCCATATTAAAAGACGGCTGATACTTCACCTTATAGGTCAGCGCTTCCTCTGTTAAAAGATCATTAAATGCCTTCATATTATCAAACTGCCCCTGAACTTCTATCGTAACCGACTTATTATTCACAGATGATACTAATTGCCATTTTGCAATCCCCCTATTATCATCTGTCAGTTGTATGAAAACATAATCAATATTATTAATATCAATTTTATTTTTAGGTGTAGCCCCTGCTCCCATCCCAATCATTTCCCCGTATGTAATAGGCATGGGATATTGATATAATATCCCTCTGTTTTGAAATAATTCTTGCCAGTCTAATGTTCTTACCTCACGTACCTTTGGCTCTTGTAAATAAGCACTAATATTCTTCTCGATTTCACCTCGAACACTTTGATATTCTCTATTTTCTTCTCCTAAACGATACACTAATGTCCCTGGCGCACCTGGTACAATCCAAATGGATTCTGGTTCCATTTGATCTCTACCACTTTCCTTAGAAAACGCAAAAAAACTAAGGCCGGGCGTATTGCCAAGCCATAGTTTACTAGTTTGCCATATAGACAGCGTAATCAGTATTATTAAGGTTATACTTCTAAGTTCTCTTTTACCCATATTTACCACCACTAATCTATCCTAAAGGTTTTATTTACTTTTTCACGTCACCTGTAAACTGCTCCATATTATCAATGCGTAAGTTTTTAATGGCTATCTTTTCTTCTTCTGTCCTTCTTGTAACATATATGATAAGGCGTCCTTCTATCAATTCGTTCTTATCGTTTGTATATTCATAAAGGAATCTAATCTTATTGTCTCCCTCACGTAGTTCAATTAGCTCATTAAATGTTTGGCTAAAGCCTACTGGGTCTAATTCATAAGTTCTATAAGCATCCTGCGGATATAATCTGTCATTTTCTATTTTATTAAATAACTGCATTCGAATCTTTACGTTATATCTTGCTTCGCCAGTTACATTTAAATCCTTATCAAATACAGACATCTTATCTTTTATAGGTTGGGTAATTCGAAAATATTCATTTTGCTCAAACTGAATCGGTGAAGCTTTTGTTACTTCAGCACTCGTTGTATTAGCAAATATAGCTGTTGGTAATAGTAAAAATAACATCATAATCATAAAAGTAATACTTTTTCTCATTTCGAACCCCCTCCCACCGTAATAATTTCACTTGTTAATTACATTATATCTTATGTTTGTTACATCCATATTACAATCAACTTACTATTGTTTTACAGATTGTTCAGGTTCTATTTTCTTCTTAGGAAAGTACATGGTAACAGTCGTTCCTCTACCTAATTTACTGGCAATCCAAATCTCCCCGCCGTGAAGTTCCATTATTTCTTTTGTAATAGACAGACCTAGTCCTGTCCCTCTCATTGTGCCAGAACGGGCCTTATCAACTCTGTAAAACCGCTCGAATATCCTACCCATATCTCGTTCTGGAATACCCACACCAGTATCTGCTACTTTAACTTCAATATACTCCCCATGATTACTGGTTGATATTCTAATTTTACCTTTTCCAGTATTATATTTAATTGCATTTGATATAATATTATGCAACACCTGCTTGACCCTAGCACTATCTGCCTCCATTAAAATCTTATCTTGATGGCAATCTACACTTATTTCTTGGCCATTTTTTATTTCAGTCAAGTCGTATGCTGATACTGTTTGTTTTATAATGTGTGCCAAGTCGATATCTGTTATATCTAGTTGAACCTGCTTATTGTCTAAACGTGATAGTTCAAGTAAGTCTTTAACTAGAGCGGTCATACGGTCTGCTTCACTTATGATAACATTGAGGAATTGCACTGCCACTTCCTTATCATCTACAGCGCCATCAGCTAAAGTTTCTGCATAACCTTTTACGGTCGTAAGAGGGGTTCTAAGTTCATGAGATACGTTTGCTACAAACTCTTTACGCATTTGATCGAGTTTTTGCTGTTTGGTTACATCTTGTAAAACAACCACCATTCCCTCTGGCTCATCATCCCTATTCTGATACGGTGCAAAATAAATGTTTATGTACTTCTTTTCATATTCAATTAATATTCTTTTAACATCAAAGACTTCCTGCTCAAGTAAGGCGTCAAAAGACGCCCTAACACCAATTCCTGGGAATATATCGTCAAATCTATGATCCATTTGTCTAATCCCTAGTATTTCATATGTGGCTGGGTTAGCATGGATTAATACCCCTTGCCTATTAAAAGCTAAAACCCCATCGGCCATGTGGGAAAGGATTGTTTCTAATTTGGTTTTTTCATTGGATAGATTTCCTAGTGTTCGACTTAGTTCTTGGGCCATATAATTAAAACTACCTGTTAATTGCCCTATTTCATCCGTTGATTCTACCGGAATCTTATGGTGTATTTGCCCTCCTGCAAGTTCTTTGGCCCCCCTTGTTAGTTGCTTAATAGGCTCCGTAATCATTCGTGAGAATATAAACCCTAGCACTCCCGCTATAGCAATGGCAATAATCGATGCAAACCCAATGGTTATAATAATATTTTGCATGTTTTCATAAATCTCTGTTGTGTCTCTTGTTACATAAATGATATACACTGGGTCCTTAGTGTCTTTTCGAAGAATCGGTTTTGCATAATCCATATACTCAGCTGCAGTTGCTGAGTTGAAAAACCTTGGTATATCTGAGAGTACCCCTTTTTTAGAACTAAGGGCCTGTATAACAACACCAGATTGTATAATACTACCTTGCTTCCATTTGTTACCTGTCCCTATTATGACGCTTCCATAGGCATCAATAATATATACTTCTTGCTGATAGGGATAAATAGACTCTTTTAGCTTCTCCACCAGATATTTAAAACGGTCCTGGCTAGCAACTTCTGTCCCTTTTAATTCTAATTGTAACTCCACTGTATCGGCTGTTAACTTTAACTGTTTTTGCACATCTTCATATTGCCTTTGCTCAATGCTATAGAGTATAAAACTTCCACTAGCAATCATCACCACTAGGACAACAGACAAATATATAGAAACTAACTTCCATTGTATGCTAGATCCCATATTAGCCTACCCCCTAAAGTAATATCCTGCGCCTCTTTTTGTTAGAACATATTCTGCTTTACTTGGATCATCTTCAATCTTTTCTCTCAGTCTTCTAACGGTTACATCTATTGTCCGTATATCGCCGTAATATTCATATCCCCAAACTTTACTAAGTAATGTTTCCCGGGAAAAGACTTGCCCTTTTTGAGCGCTTAAAAATTTGAGAAGTCCAAATTCAAGGTGAGTAAGTTCTATAACTTCTCCCCTTTTTTGTACTTCAAATTTTCCAATATCTATCTTCAAGTCACCTTCACTAATGACATTCTCATCTTGTTCTATATCCTGTGTGTTTTCCACACGTCTTAGATTGGCCCTTATCCTTGCCATAAGCTCCCTAACACCAAAAGGCTTAGTGACGTAGTCATCAGCCCCTATTTCAAGGCCTACAACCTTATCTACCTCTTCTGCTCTAGCTGTTAGCATAATAATAGGTGTATTTCTTGTTTTTCTAACTTTACGACATACTTCAAGCCCATCCATTTTCGGCATCATTATATCTAATAAAATAAGATCTGGGTCAACTTGTTCAATAAGCGCTAAGCCTTCTTCACCATCATATGCTGTATATGCTGTGTAACCTTCTTTTTGTACGTTGTACTTAATTATATCTGAAATAGCTCTGTCGTCTTCTACAATGACTATTTTCTTATTATCCATTTTAGGTACCCCCTTGTTAGATACTATATTATATCTTACCCCTTATTGTATCAGAAACAAAGGCCCCCGTAAAACATAACTTGCTTCCAGTTACTTCCTTAATATATAAAACAAAAAGGTCACACATAAATGTGACCTTTTTCTGGTTGATTTGATATCTTTTATTTTAAATATAATTGGCCGGGTTTTTAGGAACTCCATCTTTTCGGATTTCAAAATGGACATGACTTCCTGTGCTCCTGCCCGTACTTCCCATTAAGGAAATCTTTTCACCTTTGCCTACTTGCTGGCCTGGTTTCACAAGTAATTTGCTTGCGTGTCCGTAATAAGTTTGAAAGCCATTACCATGATCAATAATAACTAAGTTACCATAGGCACCTTCCCACCCTGCACTTTTAACAGTTCCCCCATCTGCAGCGTATATAGGTGTCCCTTGACTGTTGGCTATATCTATCCCTTCGTGCATCCTGCCCCATCTAGGGCCAAAGGAGGATGTCAGCTGACCTGATGCTGGTGATTTGAATTTACCTGTAGCAGCTTTGGCTGGTAATTTTTTAGTTCCCACTACAATCTTTTCACTTTCACCCTTATCTATAATATCAATTTCTTTGCTAATTGTTTCTTGTAATAATCCATCTATATATATATTGTTTATCGTCACTTCTTTTTTACCCTTTTTACCTGGTGTTACTTGTTTACGATAGGTTACGTACTTATCTGCATCTTCTGTGACAATAGGTTCTGGCATGAACTCTTCTTCTTTTTTAAATGCCTCTACTATTTTTACTGAAACTTCTGGCTTATCTATTTTCACATTTAATTCTTGCCCTATTTGTAGAACCGTTTGCTCTGTAATGCCTGGATTAATAGCGATAATTTCTTCAACCTTCATATCATTTTTCTCGGCAATTGCCCACAAGTTATCTCCTGATACAAGTGTATATATTTTCCCTTCTTCTTTAGTCTTTGTTAATGCCTCATAAACCTTATCGGGGTCTGCTAATTGACTTTCCGTCGCATAAACACTTTTATAGTCTACGCTTGCATTTAATTTAGCTTCTTTAATCTCTTTAATGTCTTTCGGTATGTATTTATCGATAATCTTTTGAATCAGTTGATCTACTTCTTCCTTATTCTTAAAAATCCCCTTACTTTGGCCATCAACCACAAAATCAATCATCTGTATTTCACAATCTACATGTTGCTTAATTTGGGATATCAAATAATCAGGTGTCACTAAATCCTTCCTAGAAGCATGAATAGGATTAACTTGGGGTTCATTAACAACCCTAACTTCTGCCTTATATTTATCTTTTAGGGAAGCGATAACAACTTCCAAAGATTCTGCTGGAACCTGTTCGCTCTTTACAATTCCTAGGACTTGTTCTCCTACTTTAACCTCATATGCATTAGGCCTCGTTACTAAAACAACACCTATGATAATGGCAATTATTATGGATACTAAAATAATAAGTTGTTTTTCTTTAGGGAGGCTGTTTGATATATTTAATTGCTTTACTTTGTGTACCTTATCTAGAGAAATTAACTTTCCTTTTTTACTTTTAGTATTTACATTTTTATTTTTTTTCATTATTGTGGTTCCCCTTTTTATCCTTATAATAAATTTCCTAAACTAATTTTCAATTTATTAATATTGGTTAATAAGTCTGTAACAGATAGATTATAACAATAATGGTCTCCAAAGTAAAGAAAAAGGCCGATAATATCGGCCTTTTTCTTTTAACACTATTTTATTTTGATAATATAATGATTTTTTCTGGTATAACATCTTCATTTTCGCCATAAACAACTACAACTTCCATACCTTCTTTAAGGTCCTTGCGTCCTCTTTCAGTTGTTCCTTCTAGAATCTGTGTTGCCATTGGAACATTAATGGTTCTTATTCTATTTGTTTGTTGTGTAGCAGCGTCGTAAGGGATACGTATCTCTATTTTATCGCCATTAACGGATACCTGCTCAACTTTACCTGTAAGGGTTACTGGCGGGGCAGCCTTTGTTATATCTAATGTATCAATCTCTCCTTTAATAACATTTACATCTACTTCCTGATTCAGGCGCAGATCCCAAAGGGCTACGTTTTGGCGCTTAAGTTTACTGTATATTTTGCTACCAAATGTTATCCTAAAAGTCTTTTGTGTCCTATTATCAACTTGAATCGTAATTTCAGAGTTAGGAGCAATTAAGATAGAGTGTATGGTTCCTGTCAGTCTACCGTTATAGGATTCTTCTGATTCTTCCCTCTCTGGTC
>DUUM01000409.1 GCA_012841565.1 Candidatus Epulonipiscium sp.
GAACTAAATTCATTCATTAGCTTAGCTCCCTCAAAACTTTTACACATTCTCTTATTTAACCAATAGGGATAAAACACCCAAACATCCTTAAATGTCTTGGGATTTGGAATGCTGCTATTGAGTTTTGAAACAATATGAGCTGTAAAAACATCCATTATAAATATCCGCCCACTCTTCTTAGCTGCCCGGTACATACTAACTAGTCTGTCGATATTAGTTGAGGATTGAAGGACAAATAGGGGTCCTTGTGTTTCTTTCATCAGCTTATACACTTTTTTCTCTATCTCTTCTTCCGTTTTGATCCTTTCGCCCACTCGGCTCATCATGGTCCCTTCTATAAAAAGTCCATCGATTCCCTTGGGTATATGATTAATAAAATAATCTGTCGCCTTAACCTTTCGTCCGTGGCCCCTAAAGTCCCCGGTATAAACAATGGCTTTATTATGGCTCTCTATTAAAAATGCATAGGCATCAAAACCAGAGTGGTCTACTAAATAAGGGGTGATTTTAAAATCCCCAACATGAAATTTCACTCCACTTTCCAAATATTTAAAGGGACTGGCAATAGCCACTCCTCCAGTAAATTTAGATGTTACCTCAAAAATATCGGCAGCCATTTTTCCTATATAGACAGGTATTTCCCGGTTAATATCCCCAATGAGACCTATGTGGTCTCCGTGCCCATGAGATACCAAAATAGCATCGATTGTTTTTTCTTCCCCAAGGTATAAGCCTTGCACCTTAGGGGGAATAGATATTTTCCTATCTGCTATAGGGTCTAAACTCGGTAGTTCTTGCCCTATATCTAAAATAATCCTAGTTTTTTCGGTAAAGACTTCAATACAACTTCCACCTATTTGATTTGAACCACGATGTACGATAATATTCATAATGGGCCTCCTCTTATATATAATACATTCTCGGAATTAGAAGCCTTTATCTTGTAAGGCTTTTGATTCCTTTATTTTAAAAATCACCCACTTTTTTTGCCAAAACACTTGACAAAATGTCAAAAATTTGCGGCGCCTCCAGTTGAATATAAATTACATTTCAACTGGAGGCGATTTTAATGTTATCTATTACTACTGGCGGCCATTCCGCCTACCAAGATACCTTTGTATCTGATTTTCTCAAGTTTTATCCTGATCCATTTTCTCTGACTCAAGATACTTGGAAAATCATCACCCAATTTTGGCACCTTGATTTATCACTTACAGATTCTCTTTTGGCGGACCAGTATGCTAAAAGAGGTCCTTCTCCACGAGAGCCTTCTGCTATGATGCGATCTTATCTGCTCTCCTTAAAACTCAAAGTAACCTCTATTACTAGATGGGTCGCTATGATGCGCGAGTGTCCTCTTTATGCTATCTTGAGCGGATTTTCTTATGGGGATACACCTGGCATCGGAACCTTTTATGATTTCTTTTCACGTTTATGGCAATCCGATTCTGATAATCTTTCTAAACACGAACGTTATAAGTCATCAAAAGTAAAAAAGGGAAAGAAGAAAGGTGATAAAACACCTATTCAGTCACAAAGTATTTCTTCTCGGATGATTCCTTTTTTAGAGCGCCATCCCATAGAGCCAGACCATCCCTTTTCACTAATCTTTCGTCTTTTTAAAGCTCAGTTTCTTGATCATTCTTGTGAACTTGGGCTTGTAAACCCTGATAAACTTGCTCTTGCCGGTGATGGTACGCCTATCAAAACAGCTTCTTATCCTCGTAGTAAACGACTTTGTAACTGCCGTGAAGAGGGTATTTATAATTGC
>DUUM01000410.1 GCA_012841565.1 Candidatus Epulonipiscium sp.
GATATGGATCCAGAACTGCTATTCATGATATGGTAAAACAATTCTTTTGAATTGCTATCTGCATTTAGTATTTCTTCAATTTTATTTGTAAGTTCTACATCATCCACTCCCAAAACCTTTAGTATATTGTTGAATGGATCTATTGTAAATGTCATATTGTATTGTCCCAACAAGTCACTAAGCCCATTGCTAGAAAAAACATTTCCCAGTTGAGTGTTAACCATCTGTTGATTATACAACCGTTGCTCGCTATCAGACGGGGCTCTAACCTCTCCCTTCAAATGTGGATCCTGTGGGTGTCCTCCCCCTTTCAGGCTACCATATAAAGTCATATTGAGTTCATTTGAATACATAGCATCAACTTCGCTGTAACTATAATTTTTATAATTTCCACTCCCGTGATACTTTTGGCTTAGAGCAGCATGCACTTCACTTACTGTCTTATATTTAGCCCTGTTACTAACTCCAAGGGAATAATAGACTTCTTCCAGCCTTGTATATGCCTTAAACTCATCACTATCCTGATCATTATTTTTACTTTTTATCTTATCCTCTGTAATGGTATACCTTTCCTTCCAAGCTGGCACTTTTGGCTTATCTGGTGTATATCTTCCCTTCACATTATAGTGATTGTAATAAGCAGACTCTATTCTCATATCATTTCCCCCAAACTACTATTTGATAAATATCTGATATTTCGTCCTATTCATATCATACTGCCAATTGAATTTTAATTGTACATTACTCATGGTAGATTTAGCAATCGACTTCGCATTATATTTAAAGTTCCAAGCCTGCTTTGCGAAAAACCCATCATCCACATCAATATGGTACATTCCACTTGTAGCACTTGATACTCTGGAAGTATACCAAGTGGGTGTACTAGACGGGTTAATCATATGAAGAACATTTCCCTGGTTTGGTGATTGTACACCAGATGTGTTAACACTAGTTACAATAGCACCATCAGGTATATTAACATTATTGGTCAGATTTAAAGAAATTACAGTAGAATCGACACCATTAAGATTCATGGAAGAATTTCCTGGATTTGATGCTCTCCCAGAAAAGGAAAATGTGCCATGTCCGCTTCTAATTCTGTTGCCTGCAGTCAGAGAAAAATACATACCCTCTTCAAATATATCTCCTCTATCCACTACAACATAATATGTTTTTGTTGAAGACGAATCATTATTTATATCAACATATAATGCTGGGGTTACAATTGTAGGATAAATTAGATCGCCTGGATTTCTAGCTCTATCACTGTGATTTATTCCTGCTGAATTTTTTACCTGAACTGACATACCCACATAATCTTCATCCGAGGGAGTACGGACATAAATGCGTTCTCCTGCCGCAACTGTCACTTTGAACCATGACTGACTCTCGTCTTTATCCAGTACTGATGCCAGTAGAGAATTCATCGACCCCCAAGATCCACAATTATAGGCTGTTTCCATTGTATTATTTCCACTGATAGCCAAAGCTGCATACACAGTGCTTGAATTAAATCCCACTCCTACAGTTAAAACCAATAGGCGTTTGCGAAACGCCACAACCCGCATAAATACGGGATATTTTTTTGTATAAAAAATGTAACTCCTCACTGGTTTATGGTAAAATTGAATTGTTAAGAAACAAATCCACCATATATCCCGAAAGGAGTTACATGCATATGATACCACATAAACAACTTTCTTTGCCAGATATTTTCACTGATTGCAAAGAAAAATTCGAAAATGATAAACCTAAGTTCCTCTCTTTGCTAGAAGATACCATTAATCTTAGTGAGTTTATTCCTGTTTCTTTTACAAACCATTTTTATGCTTATACGGGACGCCCTCGTAAATATTCTCTTCACGCAATGATCTGGGCTATATTACTTCAGAGAATATTTTCTATTCCGACTGATACCCTTTTAATTACGTTCCTTAAATACTCAAAAGAACTAAGGGATTTCTGTGGATTCGATAAGGTTCCTGATGCCTCTAAATTTACCCGTTTTAAGCAGGACTTTCTACCGGACTTACAATCCATGTTTGATAACCTTGTTGATGTTACCGAACCGATATGCCAACGTATTGATCCGTCTAAAGCATCTATGACAATCTTTGATACTTCTGGCATTGAGGCCTTTGTTACTGAAAATAATCCTAAGTATGCTAACAAAATAGTCAAGCAGCTTAACGCTTACAAGAAAACTTATGGATTTGATGATTCCTATGATCCTTATAAGGCGGCATACGGCTCTATGCCTTCCCATTCTGCAGCTAATTCTGAAATCAAACAATTATACATTAATGGACATTTCTGCTATGTCTATAAGTTTGGTATCATTATAAATGGGCTTGGCATTGTTAGGGACATTTCTTTTTACAATAAAGACTTTCTTGAAAAACATCCTCTTATTAATCCCAAGACTTTCCTAGGAGATGCCGCATTTGATAGTAGTCTTATTTATAAATCTCTATTGC
>DUUM01000411.1 GCA_012841565.1 Candidatus Epulonipiscium sp.
AAGAAATGATATCAAAAAATCAGTTTACCTCAGAACAACTACGAGATGAGGCAATTGAAAAAGGTATGGGGACTCTTCAAGATAATGCTCAGTGGAATGTAATAAGAGGTTATACAACAGTTGACGAGATGCTTAGGATAACATACGAATTATAGGAGGAAGTATGGAAATAAGAGATTTGCTCTTAATGACAAAGAAAATGGAGGCATCTGATTTACATATTACAGCTGGTATCCCTCCAATATTACGAATCCATGGTGAATTAAAGCGCTTAGAGGGTGACCCTTTAACACCAGCGGATACGGAAAAACTTGTTTATTCATTATTTGAAGAAGATGCATTGAAGGAACGATTTGAAGCAGATGGGGAAGTCGATTTTGCTTATGGAAAGCCTAGTATAGGCCGCTACCGGGTTAATGCTTATAGACAAAGAGGAACATGTGCACTAGCCTTACGTAATGTTGCAACAAACATTCCAACTATGGAAACCTTAGGTTTGCCATCAGAAATATTAAAAGATTTATCTCAAAATACCCGTGGATTAGTGCTAGTGACAGGGCCTACAGGAAGTGGGAAATCTACAACATTAGCAACTATGATAGATTATATTAATCAAACTAGGAGATGTCACATATTAACCTTAGAAGATCCAATAGAATATTTGCATAAACATAATAAAAGCATTGTAAATCAACGGGAAATAGGTATCGATACGAAAGACTATGCAGTTGCCCTTAGGGCAGCCCTCCGTGAAGACCCCGATGTAATTTTAGTGGGGGAAATGCGAGATACGGAAACTATTGCAACTGCTATTACTGCTGCAGAGACAGGTCATCTTGTACTTTCTACGCTTCACACATTAGGGGCTAGCCAAACGATTGATAGGATTATAGATGTTTTTCCAACTGCTCAACAAGAACAAATTAGAGTGCAATTAGCCAATCTTTTACAAGGTGTTATGTCCCAGCAACTTTTAACGCATATAGATGGAAATGGCAGGAGTGTTGCTTATGAAATTATGTTAGCTACATCAGCTATTAGTAATTTAATACGGGAAGGTAAAAGCTACCAGATTAGCTCTCATATTCAAACAAGTGGAAAAATAGGAATGCAAACAATGGATTCTGGCTTAATTAAGCTATATAAAAAAGGAAAAATTACATTAGAACAAGTACTGAAGCATGCATTTGCACCAAGAGAAGTAAAAAGAATGCTCAATCTTCTGTAATTTAAGTATGGAGTGAACAATGTGGAAATATATTTATATAAAGCAAGGAAAGTTGGAACCAATAAGATTATAAAGTCAGAAGGTCAGTTTGAATCAGTTGCGCATGTTAACAAACATTTAATCGATAATCAATTGGTGCCTTTATCAGTTACGAAAAAAACTGCCTTAACATCTGACTTAAATGACTTACCACTTTTTAGACCAAAGATTAAGGTTCAAGATATTGTGTTTTTTTGTAAACAATTTGGCGTTATGCTAGGGGCAGGTATTAGCATAGGTGGAGCTTTAAATATTCTAGGAGAACAAGCACCAAATCCTACTTTGAGGAAAAAAATTAAAGAAATTGATCAAGATGTGCAAAAAGGAAGTAATTTATCTTCGGCTATGGGTAAACATCCTGAGTTTCCAGGTCTTTTAATTAGTATGCTTAAAAGCGGTGAGGCTTCAGGTATTATGGATAAAATAATGGAAAAAATGGCTGTTCATTTTGAAAAACAAATGAATTTAAATAGAGCCTTAAAAAAGGCATTAACCTATCCAGCACTTGTTTTAATAACCATTGCCATTGTAATTCCTATATTAATGATTTTTGTTGTGCCAGGGTTTGTAGATATCTTCCAAGATTCAGGAGTTGAACTCCCTTTAGCAACTAGAATAGTTATTGCAATTAGTGATTGGATGAAACACTACTGGTATGTAATTGTTTTTGGGGGGCTTGGCCTGGTTATTGGTACCATCTTGTTTAAAAAGACGAAAAATGGGAAGATGTTTTTTGATAAGATGGCTTTAACGATGCCACTTATTGGGGACCTAAATAAAAAGACTATTACAGCCATGTTTTCAGAAACTTTATCCATGTTAGTTGCATCTGGGGTTCCAGTATTTCAGTCTTTAGAAATCGTTAGTGAAGTGTTGCAAAATTCAGTTGCTATAGCAGAAATGGAAAATAATTTAAATCGTGTAAGAGAAGGCTCAACCATTTCAAATGCATTAGTAAATAGTAATATATATCCCCCAATGATGATTAGTATGTTACGCATAGGGGAAGAAACAGGAGCATTAGATGAAATGCTTGAAAAAACAGCAGAGTATTACAATGCAGAAGTAGAAATAACCATCGATCAATTAACGGTACTAATAGAGCCAATCCTAATGGTTATCATTGCAATTGTTGTAGGAGGAATTATGATGGCCGTTATCTTGCCTACGTTTACAATGGCAACAGAATTAATGTAAGAGAGTGTATAAGGCATATGTCTTTATATAAAACAAAATTTAAGGAGTGATTAAAATGTTTAGAAACAAAGAGGAAGTAATCAGATCAGAGAAAGGTTTTACAATGATAGAACTTATTATAGTTATTGCTATAATAGGAATCTTATCAGCGATTTTAGTACCATCCTTTACACAGATGACAAGGAAATCAAGACTAAGATCAGACATTAGTACCATTCAGCAGTTGGATGCACAAATCAACTTATATATTGCAGAGCATGATGGAAAATTCCCAGGAGGAACTACTCCAACAGCAACAGCAGCTTTAGACGCAGCTGTTATTGCAGACCTTGTAACCGATGAATATATAAGGGCAACTGATACTGTGGACGCTCTTAGTGCAGCCATAAGATTGCAATCAGAGGCTCTAACTGTGCAATATGATATAGACAGGGAACATCTTATTTTAGATGTTGTTGGTGTTGGGGGTAAAATAGAAACCACGGCAGCTACATTA
>DUUM01000412.1 GCA_012841565.1 Candidatus Epulonipiscium sp.
CAATAGATAAGCCAAGTCCTGTCCCTCTCATGGCTCCCGAACGGGCCTTATCTACCCGGTAAAACCGTTCAAATATGCGTCCCATATCTTCCTGGGGAATACCTACCCCCGTATCTGATACCTTGACTTCAATATAATCACCATGATCCCGTGTTGCTACTTCAACTTCCCCTTTATGCCTATTATATTTTATTGCATTTGATATAATATTATGCAAGACCTGCTTGACCCTAGCACTATCTGCTTCTAAAAAAATCTGCCCTTTATGATAAGCTTGAATCATTTTTTGTCCATTATTAATAGTCCCTAGATCATAAGCAGCTACGGTTTCTTTTATAATTTGAACAAGATCAATTCTAGAGAGGTTAAGTTGTACTTGTTTGTTATCTAGGCGAGAGAGTTCTAGTAAGTCTTTTACAAGATCTGTCATGCGATCTGCCTCATTTACAATGACCTGTAAAAACTGTGGTGCTATGGTCTTATCGTCTACGGCTCCCTCTATAAGGGTTTCTGCATAACCTTTAACCGTTGTAAGAGGGGTTCGAAGTTCATGAGAGACATTGGCTACAAACTCTTTTCGCATTCTATCTAGTTTTTGCTGTTTGGTAACATCTTGTAGCACAACAACCATTCCCTCTGCCTCATTATCAATGTTTTGATAAGGTGCAAAGTGAACATTAATATATTTATGATCATGCTGAATGAGAATTCTTTTAACCTCAAAGGTTTCCTGTTCAAGTAATGCATCAAAAGATGCTTTAACCCCTAAATCAGGAAATATGTAATCAAAGCGATGATCCATTTGGTGAATGCCTAATATTTCATAGGTCGAAGGATTGGCGTGAATTAACACCCCTTGTCTATTAAATGCCAAAACCCCATCAGCCATATGGGATAGGATTGTTTCTAACTTGGTTTTTTCATTGGATAGGGTTCCTAATGTGCGGCTAAGTTCTTGGGCCATATAATTAAAACTACCCGTTAGTTGACCTATTTCATCTGTAGATTCCACAGGAATTTTATGATGGGCCTTCCCACTTGCTAGCTCTTTGGCACTTTGTGTTAGCTGCTTAATTGGTTCTGTAATCATTTTAGAAAAGACAAATCCTAATACGCCAGCTATCATCATTGCCATTATGGAAGCAAATCCAATAGTCTTTATAATATCTTGCATATTTTCATAAATTGCCATTGTATCTGTTGTAACATAAATCATATAGGCTATTTTTTGGCCATCTTCTTGAATTACTGGTTTTGCATAGTCCATATACTGAGCCACTTGATTCGAATTAAAAAATCGCGGCATCTGGGAAAGGGCACTGTCCTTAGAGCTTAGAGCCCTAATAACAACCCCTGACTGTACAATACGGCCTTCTTGCCACTTATTCCCTGTACCTATCACAACACTACCAGATCCATCTATAATATAAACCTCTTGTTGATAGGGATAAATAGAATCCCTAAGTTTTTCCACCACAAACTTAAACCGGTCTTGGTGTTCTGTGTTTTCTCGGTTAAGCTCTAGCTGAAGCTCTATTGTATCTGCCGTTAACTTTAACTGTTTTTGTACGTCCTCATATTGTTTTTGCTCAATATTATAAAGGATAAAACTTCCACTGACAATCATCACGATTAAGACAACGGATAAATAAATTGTAACCAACTTCCACTGGATACTGGATGTCATATTTTCACCC
>DUUM01000413.1 GCA_012841565.1 Candidatus Epulonipiscium sp.
ACGACTAGCACCTAGTATAACACTGGCAACTTTCTTGTCCCTCAGTACCCAAGCTAAGGCCATTTGAGCCAAACTTTGCCCCCGGTCTTTAGCAATCTGGTCTAATTTAAGGATGATTTTCTTATCTTTTTCTGTGATAGCATCTTTCGTTAAAAACACACCGCTACTTACTACCCTTGAATCTTTGGGGATTTCATTTAAATATTTACCTGTTAATAAGCCCTGGGCAAGAGGTGAAAAAGCGATACTCCCCATCCCTACTTCATCTGCTACATCTATGCCATCCTCATTTGTTCGATCTAACATAGAATACTTCATTTGGTTGATTAGGCAATGAACATGTCTTTCCTTTAATAGCTGCGAAATCCTTTTCATTTCTTGGGGCTTATAGTTACTAATCCCTATATATAATGCTTTCCCACTATTGACGATACCTACTAATGCCTCTACAGTCTCCTCTAATGGGGTGTTAGGATCTGGCCTGTGATGATAAAATATATCTACGTAGTCTAGCTGCATACGTTTTAAACTCTGATCCAAACTTGCGACTAAACTCTTTTTACTGCCCCATTCTCCATATGGTCCTGGCCACATATAATAGCCTGCTTTTGTCGATACAATTATCTCATCCCTGTATGGCTTCAGGTCCCTTTGAATAACCTTACCAAAAGTTTCCTCAGCACTGCCCGGGCTAGGTCCATAATTGTTAGCTAAGTCAAAATGTGTAATACCTAAATCAAAAGAACCCAAAATCATCTCTTTACTTTTTTCGAAAATATCTTTATCACCAAAATTATGCCATAACCCAAGACTCATAGCAGGCAGCAATAGCCCACTCTTACCACACCGATTATATTTCATCTTTTCATACCTATCTTGATTGGCTAAATATACCATTTTTATTCTCCTTTTCTATATATCATTAATTTGCCGTTTACTTTCCCCTTCTGAATAGTTAATATATATATTGACGGCTCTCAAATCTCACATTATGCTTCACGAACTGATAGCTCGACAATATTAACAGCGTGGTCACCTATTCTCTCAAGGCTACCTAAAATTTCAACAAAAACGCTACTAATAATCTCTGCTGTGGTTATTCCGTCTGCAATGCGGCGGAAATGTTTTTCTCTAAAATCTTGATTCATAAGGTTAAGCCTTTCCTCATCTTCCATGAGCTTACCAAGTTCTTTTAGATTGCCTGTTTTAAATATTAAAAAAGACTTTTCAATCATATTAAAGACTAATTGGTACATAGCATCTAGGTCTTCCATAGCATCATCTGATAGGATTTCTTTGTTTTCAAGAATTATTTGATAAAACTCACCCAGATTAGTTGATATATCTCCTATTCTTTCAATATTCTTGACAATCTCTAGGTTGGCTATAAAGTCTTTTGTTAGTGCCGCTCCTGATGCAGCATCTTTTCCAATAGCAATTAAGTACTTAATGAGGTCCCGATCTAGTTGATTAACAATTTCTTCAAATTGCTCAATCACTTCAATATCCTCTTCATCATGATTCTTTAGGTAATTCTGGGTCATATGCAAGGACTCTTGAACTAATTGTCCCATTTGCAATGTTTGATCTTTGGCCATTCTAATGGCTGCTTCTGGTAATGTCTGAATCAAGTCATAATCAAGCTTTACAAATTTTGTTAGCTCTTTGCGGCTATCTTGACCTGGAATCAAGAACTCTAAGATTTTTATTGAGAGGGGAATGAGCGGAATAATTCCCACAACCCATACTAAGTTAAAAACAAAGTGATTAATCCCAATGGACATCTCTGGCCCTGCGCCCATTTTTTGACTAAGCATCAATATAAATTTTGAATAAGGATATATCACAAACATCGTAATAACTGCTCCTAATACGTTATACAAGGCATGGAACCATCCTGTACGTTTAGTAGATACAGATCCCCCAATTGACGCTAAAACGGCCGTTAGGGTTGTCCCTACATTTGCACCAAATACAAAGCCTTAGGCCACCGCCATCGTCATGCCGCCGCCTGAATAAATCTTTTGAACAAGGGCAATAACGGAACTTGATGAGTTGATGAGTGCTGTGGCAATGGTCCCTGCCAAAAGTGCCAGCCAGGGATTCTCCGCCATTTTTAGTAAAAAACTTTCAAATTGTGGTAGGGCTTGTAAAATAATGAGTTGGTCACCCATTAATTCCAGACCTACAAATGTTATTCCTAAAGCAAATAGGATTTGTCCATAATTTCTAATTTTCTTGTTCTTAATAAATAGCAACATTATGGCTGCAATAAACACTAAATAAAACCCATACTCTTCAACATTAAAACCTAGTAAAAATAGACCAAAACCACCTAAGACCACACTTATCTTTACATCTCCTATACTAGGACTGGCTATCATAGCATTCACCATAAAAAACCTCCTACAACTTACTTTGGTCTATTTGACTAACCTCTTTAATATTTATAATATCATACTTCCTGTCTGATGCAATAGGAAATAGGAATGCTCCGCTACTTGTGGTAGAGTTCACCGTATCTACTGCATGGGATCATTTTATTCTTGATATCTGTTCGATTATAAAGTTTTGCAAGGTTAGATTTTATTTCACAGTATTTACCTTCCTGATTTTATAGTTAGGTGTTTACAATATCACGCCCTTGTAATACAATGTATATACGAAGGGAGATGGTTATTATGAATATAATTACTTTAAGAATAAATGATGAAGACAACAAATTAGTTAGGGATTATGCTAAAACTAACAATATAACTATTTCTGATTTAGTGAGAAATTCTGTTTTAGAAAAAATAGAAGATGATATTGACTTAAAACTGTATAATCAAGCTATAAAAGAACACGAAGAAGATCCACAAGATATAAGCTTTGACGACATGATGACTGAATTGGACTTTGATGAATAGACACTATAATGTCCGCTTTGAAAAGGATGCACAGAAAAGCTTGAAAAAAATGGATAGAAGTAATTCTAAGATTATAATGGCTTGGATAAGCAAACATCTCGTTAACTGCACAGATCCTTATATCCACGGGAAGTCCCTACAAGGAAATTTAAAAGGCAAATGGAGATATAGAGTTGGAAATTATAGATTAATCTGCAGCATTGACAATGAGAATATAGTTATCTTAGTATTAGTAATAGGACACAGAAAAGATATCTACTAAATCCTGCTCTGCCGTCAAATTATTATATACCAAGGGTTCCTTTGGTACTATTGTTAAATCAAAAGGAATGCCTAGTTCATTAAGTACCAATTCAGCTTTTTCCTTTATTTCTGGTTCAACACGAATAAATAGATTAGATGTTTTGGCCATTTGCATTGTATCTAATGCATCGGAGCATTTTAAAAGAGAAACGACCAAACCTTAAATTGTTTAGTCGTTTCTCTTTTAAAATGGTTAAATTATAATTCATCACTTTCTGAACTAACTCCAAACAGCTGCTCCATATAATCCTGGCGCTCACTTAACACACGTACAATTCGTATTTTGTTTGTTTCTACATAATAAAATACATAATTCTTTTCTGAAAAAATATATCTATATTTCGTTGGTACATCTATTGTTTTTCCTAAATCTACGCCAAGTGCTGGATACTTCCCTAATCTCCTAATATCTGATGTGATTTTCCCCAGAGCTTTTTTTGCTAAACTCTCTCCCCAGTTGCTTATAAGATAATTACTAATCTCTCTCAAGTCTTCTAATGCCATTGGCGAATACTCAATTTGATGCATGCTCATACGCCTAAAATAGCTTCAACATCATCTGCCGAAAGCCATCCTTTCTCTCCTGCTGCCTTCTCTCCTTCTTCTAATTTCGTGAGTAATCTAATTGTTGCCTTTAACTTATCTAATTCTTTAATCTTCATTATGGCATATTCTCCCCGTCCATTTCTCGTTAAATAAACTGGGCTATCTTCCTTTACTTCATTAAGTACTTCTGTATAATTCCTTAAATCCGAAATCGGCTTAATATTTAGCATAGTAATCATCTCCTTATATCAATATTATACCCTTTTTGATGCTATATATCAATGTATATTAACACGTATATTCACATGTCAATATACCAAGAATATGCTTATTACTTTTAAAGGTTACTTATGGTACGGTTCACCGTATCTACTGCATCGGAGCATTTTATTCTTGATATCTGTTCGATTATAAAATTTTGCAAGGTTAGATTTTATCTTACAGTATTTACCTTCCTGATTTTATAGTTAGCTGTTTACAATATTTCTATTTCTGATTTAGTGAGAAATTCTGTTTTAGAAAAAATAGAAGATGATATTGACTTAGAACTGTATAACCAAACTATAAAAGAACACGAAGAAGATCCACAAGATATAAGCTTTGACGACATGATGACTGAATTGGATTTTGATGAATAGACACTATAATGTCCGCTTTGAAAAGGATGCACGGAAAGTCCCTACAAGAAAATTTAAAAGGCAAATAGAGATATAGAGTTGGAAATTATAGATTGATCTGCAGTATTGACAATGAGAATATAGTTATCTTAGTATTAGTAATAGGACACAGAAAAGATATCTACTAAAAAAGTGTCTGAAAGCTCCTTTCTAAGGCATACAGCTTGGGCTGCAAAAACCTTAGAAAGGAGCTTTCAGACACG
>DUUM01000414.1 GCA_012841565.1 Candidatus Epulonipiscium sp.
AGCAAGAATTGAAAGCAAGGAGATACGGTTACAAAAAGCTAGTTCCTTTGCACAAACTAATTAAGGCCTATAAATATGGGTGCGCAAACAGATACGAAACAGCACAATATCTAGAAGTTACCGTGGATTTTTTGGAAAGTGCTGTTACATACTATTACCAAAGATATGGGCTTTGTACAGAATTGGGAAATTACATAATTTACTTTAATCCCTTAGGAGTTTTGGAAAGGTTTTAAGAGAGGATGATAATATGAAAGTTGCAATATATGCCCGTAAGTCTAGGGCAACAGAGCAAGGGGAATCTATTCAAAACCAAACAGATATGTGTAAGAATTATGCTAATACACATTTTGAAGATGCTGAAATTGAGTTTTTCGTATATACTGATGATGGTTTTAGTGGCGGAAATATTGACCGCCCGCAATTTCAATTATTATTAAAACAACTTAAAAAGGGCACGTATGATGTGTTGATGTGCTACCGCTTAGACCGTATTAGCCGAAATGTTTCCGACTTTTCGTCTACACTTGATATATTGACTAAACAAGATATAGGTTTTGTATCTATTAAAGAAAACTTTGATACTACAACCCCGATGGGAAGGGCCATGATACACATCTCTAGCGTATTCGCACAATTAGAAAGAGAAACTATAGCTGAACGTGTTAAGGACAATATGTACGCCCTAGCACGTACTGGCAGATGGCTTGGTGGAACTGCACCTACTGGATTTACTGGAAAGAAAAAAGCATACCATGATGAAAGTGGAAAAAGGAAGTATCTTGCTAAGCTTTCCCCGCTTCCAGAAGAGCAAGAATTAGTTAAACTAATCTTTGATAAATACCTTAGACTAGGTAGCCTTTCTAAAGTAGAAACTTTTTGTATGCAGCAAGGGATTAAAAGTAAGAATAATAAAAATCTACAACCACAAACCTTAAATATGATTCTACAAAACCCTGTTTATTGCGTTGCCGATGAATTAGTATATAATTACTTTATAAAACGAGGAGTAAATATTGAGCAATCTAAAGATAAGTTTGATGGCACTAAGGCGGTCATGGCCTACAATAGACATAAAGACGGGAAGCAGTATAAAAAGAACCCATATAATGAGTGGGTTGTTGCCATAGGTGAGCACCAAGGTATCATTGATTCTAAAACGTGGATTAAAGTGCAAGATATGATTGAAGCGAATAGTGATAAAGCAATACGTAGTGAGTCACCTGGGCACGCTCTGCTATCGGGGCTAATGTACTGCAAGGACTGTGGCGCTAAAATGCTTGTCGTTAATCAGTCCAAGCTTGTAGATGGATCTCATTCTTTTTATTATAGTTGCCGTACCAAAAGTGTATCCAAATGTACACTATGTAATATGAAAAACGTGGCAGGACACTCCCTTGATAAATATGTTATTACTCAATTAAAAGATATGATTAATGATAAGACTGAACTTGTAGGTCTTTTGAGAAAAGAAAAAAGCAATATATTATCCCAACAAAAGTTATTTAAAAAAGATAAGGCTAAGCTTGGAAATGATATAGCTAAAAATGAAAAAGCTATAAAAACCCTAATTATGAAACTCGTTGATTTTAGTGATGATTCAAATATAACTGAATATGTTGAAAAGCAAGTAGATCTCTTGCATGTTGAAAATGAAAAGATTAAAGCCGAATTATCGGAAATTGAAAACCATGCCATTTCAACTGATTTGCAAGGAGCGAACTGGGGGATTATAGAAGATTCATTACTTAATTTTAACAATCTAATAGATCAGCAAGATGTCCTCGGGAAAAGGAAATTACTAAAGGATATTATTCGAAAAATAGAATGGGATGGCCAAAAGGCTCATATCTATATGCACTTAGATAGATTGGATGGTGACTGAATAGCGCACCAAAACCATAATTTCAATCATGGTAGCATTAGTAACAGTGATAGAAGTTATGGTTTTGGTAAAGACTATATAATGGACCTAGAGCTTAGTGTTATGAAGTCGGAAGATATGGTGGTTAACAGTCTAGGGTCTGCAATATGTATGGCTAGAACTAAAAAAGGACTTACTCAAAAGGAACTGGCTAATCTTTTAGGTGTTCATAAGGAAACTATCTACTCATTGGAAAAGGATGATAGGTTGCTTCGTATGAATTATTTAAAGCAACTGGGTGAAATCTTAGATATGGATTTAGCTGCTCATGATGATTATTATAAATTTGCTATTAATACCTCTCAAAACTTAAAAAAAGTTAGAGAAAACTTAGGGATGACCTTTGCTCAATTTGCCGATTTTACTGGAATAAATGTAACCAGTATCCGCCGAATGGAAAATGGTGAGTATTTTATATCTAAAAAGTATTTTAATGCTTTAAAAGAAAAGCTAGGCCATGATTTTTATATCTCCCTGCATAGGTAGGCGCAAAAAAGACCCAGGGCTTAAATGCTCTGGGTCAGGGGTTAAAATCCCCCTATGTTTTATTTGAATTTTCGCTCGAGTATTTCAACTATGCTCTTTTGGCTGCCTGCATCCCACAATCCACGACCACTAAGATTTGTTAATATTCCCGCAACGGTATACCCACTATTCCCTGTATATTCAGTAACGGTGTAGCCTACCCCATCCCTTTCAAAGCGAATTTCCCCACATCCTTCATCTTCCTTGTATTCATATTCTATATTATTCTTTTTAAACCATCTCTGAACTTTTGTTAATCTCACTGCAATCCCTCCTATTATTAATTTCTATACCAATAAACCCTATCCTGTCAAACCGGGTCTGTTTTTAATTTTCTCTGCCAAATCATCTAAATCTAAATGAAGATAAATAGTCGTGGTTGAAATATCCTCATGGCCCATAAGCCTTTGGATCTCCACAAGGCTAAATCCAGCTTTTAGTAATTCCGTTGCGTA
>DUUM01000415.1 GCA_012841565.1 Candidatus Epulonipiscium sp.
AATGGAAAGATTAAAAGAAATTGATGAAGTATCCTATATTAGATTTGCTTCTGTATACAAGCAGTTTGGTGATATCAATGAATTTATTAGAGAACTAGATAAAATTAAAAGAGAAAAAACATAACCTTCTACAGACTCAGTAGGGGGTTATGTTTTTATTTATGGATATTATATACTAATAACATTGACGGTCCAGTCCTCTGTATTGAATAGCTTCATATAAATGGATTAGGTTAATGTTAGCAGATTCGTCTAAATCAGCTATCGTACGTGCGAGTTTAATAATCTTATGATAAGAACGAATACTTAAATCTAGCTCTAAGAAGGCTTTTTTCAAAACAGATATTTCTTCATGTCCTAAGGCGCAGTACTTTTCTATTAGGCCAGGACTTAGCTGAGAGTTATACATAATAGAATCATTTTCATATCGTTTTTCTTGTATCTTAGCAGCGGCAGATACTCTTGCCTTAATATCTTTGGAATATTCCCCATCATTAGAAATTAATTTTTCATAAGGAATTAGTGGAGTTTCTATATGAATATCTATCCGGTCTAAAAGAGGACCGGATAATTTATGCCTGTATTGCTTAATACTATGAGATGAGCAGTGACATTTGGAATCATCAGGATAAAACCCACATGGACATGGATTAGTAGATGCAACTAGCATAAAATTAGCAGGAAAGGTATAGGAACCATTAACTCTTGAAATAGTAACAGTATTGGACTCTAGAGGTTGCCTAAGTGTTTCTAGGGAATGCTTGTTAAATTCTAAAAATTCATCTAAAAATAAAACACCGTGGTGGGCTAAACTTATTTCCCCGGGTTTAGGAACTCTACCTCCACCTATTAATGCAGCAGGAGTTGTCGTATGGTGAGGGGCTCTAAAAGGTCTTGTATTAATAACATGAGAATTTTGATTAAGTTTCCCACAAATACTATATATTTTAGTAACCTCAATGCTATTTTCAAGTGATAAATCAGGTAATATAGTTGGCAACCGATGTGCCATCATTGTTTTTCCAGATCCCGGGCCACCAATCATTATTAAATTATGGTGACCTGCTGCTGCAATTTCAAGGGCACGTTTTACATTTTCTTGGCCTTTAACATCATGGAAATCTAACTGATTAGTAGGAGATTCACTTTGTTTGTTGACCTTATCTGTAAAAGGAGGAGATAAAGCCTCTCCATTTAAATGAAGGATTGCTTCTTGCAAGGAAGCTAGTCCAATTATATTAATACCTTCTACAAGGGCCCCTTCAGGAGCATTTTTAATAGGAAGCAGGCACTCTTTCATATGGTTAGCTTTTGCTGCACAAACAATAGGCAAAATACCTTTGACCTGGCGAATATTTCCATCCAAAGAAAGTTCCCCTACAACCAGGCAAGAATTTAGCAAGTCTTGTTCTATTAGGCCCATACAAGATAAAATGCCTAGGGCAATAGGAAGATCATAGTAAGATCCTTCTTTTTTATAATCAGCAGGTGCTAAGTTTATAGTAATACGCTTTACAGGAAAGGGATAGCCACTATTTCTAATGGCGCTTCTTACTCTTTCTTTAGACTCTC
>DUUM01000416.1 GCA_012841565.1 Candidatus Epulonipiscium sp.
AAGATACTGAAGAGGCTTTTTTATCTGTTTTAGAACAAATGAAAAAATCTTTATTAATTCAATATGCTGCCAATAACTTAATGACATCTGTAACAGCAGACGATGCAGAAGTTAAAGCTTTTTTTGAAAGTAACCCAGATGCATTCAAGCCTCAGCCTACTGCCGATGCAAGCCATATTCTCGTAGAAGATAAAGAAACAGCAGATAAAGCCTTAGCAGAAATCAAAAATGGTTTATCTTTTGCTGATGCAGCTAAAAAATATTCCAGCTGTCCTTCAAAGGAAAATGGTGGTGGACTTGGAGAATTTGCTCGTGGACAAATGGTTCCTGAATTTGAAGATGCTGCTTTTAATATGAAAGCCGGCGAAATAAGTAAACCAGTTAAAACACAATTTGGTTACCACATTATAGAGCTTAATTCTATTAACAATCCTGAAGAAGTTAATTTTGAACAGGTAAAGGACCAAGTTAAGAGTCAATGTGTTACAGCAAAACAAAATCAAGTATATGCTCAAAAACAAGCTGAATTAAAAGAAAAATATGACGTTAAAATAATGGACTAAATAAGATGTATTAAAAAGGCTGTTGCAAACTAGCGGATACCCTGCTACTTGCAACAGCCTTTTTTAAGACTAATTTACATTTACTTTATATACGTTCCTACAATTTCCCCGTAATAGAGTACATGAAAATCGTTATTCTTATAAAACTTATCATCTAGGTCCACACAAAGTATTCCTGGATCCATTGCTTGTTTGTAGACAACTTTACACTCATAATGTAGATCACAACCATCAATAAGGGGTGCATTTACGGAATGTGCCCTAACAGTTGTTATATTGCAGTTCTCAAATTTATTCACATCCCTTCCTGATTGACTCCCACAAAATGCAAGTTCCTTTTTAAACTCATCTCCAAATGGAATACTTACAGTAAATTCCCCAGCCTCATCAAGCATCTGGTATGTATGCCTTGAGTAGCGTACCATAACCATTATAATAGGCTTTCTCCAAATATAGCCTAGACTCCCCCAACCAATGGTCATTGTATTATCTTGCCCTTCATGGCTTACATTTAAAAAAGCCCCCTTGGTCAATCCATCTAAAACTTCTTTTGCATACTGATTATACTCGATTTCTTGCACCATCATCACTCCTCTTATATTTTAAAATTTACTAGGGTAGAAAGATGAAAAACCTTTAGTTATTATTATATGCTTAACTTCTAACATTGTGCAAACTATCTCTAGTAGTTTAATAATCAATCCTTTTATGGTAAAATAAAGTTCCAAAACATTTGCGTAGGAGGATTTTATAATGAATAAATGGATAGATTTAAGAAGTGATACCGTAACAGATCAACCCGATTTTATGAGACAAGCTATGTTTGATGCGGTAGTTGGTGATGATGTCTATGATGACGATCCAACGATGAAGGAATTAGAAAATTTAGCTGCCCATATTGTTGGTAAAGAAGCCGCCTTATTTGTACCTAGCGGTACTTTTGGAAATCAGCTTGCCTTATTTACTCATTGCAACCGAGGGGATGAAGTGATTTTAGGTGACTCATGTCATATTGTTGCCCATGAAGTAGGTGCTTCATCTGTTATAGCTGGGGTTCAACTTAGAGCTATCGATAGCCCTGTAGGAGAATTATCACCTGATGATATAGAAAGTAAAATACGCGTTGGACAGGATATTCATTATCCAGATACCGGACTTATATGTATTGAAAATGCACATTCATCGGGACATGTCATCCCTCTTAATCAGATGAGGCAAATTTATGAAATGGCTAAAAGATATCAAATTCCTGTACACCTTGATGGAGCTAGAGTTTTCAATGCTGCTACTGCCCTAGATGTAGATGTTCAAGAAATCACTCAGTACAGTGACTCCCTTATGTTTTGTTTATCTAAAGGCCTATGTTCTCCTATTGGCTCTATATTAGCAGGTGACAAAGCTTTTATTGCTTTAGCAAAGAAAAAGAGAAAGCTCATGGGTGGTGGACTTAGACAAGCAGGTTTTCTAGCTGCTGCTGGTATTGTATCCCTTACAGAAATGACTCAAAGATTACATGAAGACCATGAAAATGCTGCTTTACTCGCCAAAGAACTTTCTAAGTTACCCGGTATTATAGTGGATCTAAATCGGGTGGAAATTAACATGGTGTTTTTTAAATTTAGTAATCCAGATATAGATACTCACAAACTGGTAAACCTATTTTTAGATAACCATATTAAAATAAATAACACTGAAAATGGTGAAATGAGATTTGTAACCCATTACTGGATCTCAAAAGCAGATATTTATACCGTGGTTAAACTACTGAAGAATTTTTATCAAAAAGTGGCTTTTGAGATTGAATAATCCCAAAGCCACTTTTTAAATAAATAGATATTGATTAAATTATTATAAAAATGATTTTATAAATTTCAAATCATCTTTAGATGTTTCTTGTTTAATTTCTTCTCTTAAAAGAGTTACATTTGGTTTGTTCTTTTTAATCCAGTTAAGAATCTTAGCATAATTTACATCTGAATCTAGCAGAGTTGTGCTTTCTAATTCACCCTTATCATTTAATTTCGCACCCTTAATATGGACTGCGCATATCTTATCTCCAAAACTTTCAAAGCATCTGTCCCATAAATTGTTTTGATCTTTTATATTCTCAGCAGTTAATAGGTTAACTGGATCAAATATAATTTTCAAACGATCTGATGCCACTTCTTTCAGCAATCTAGCTGTAAGTTCTGGTGTATTTAAAGTATGCCTAGAGACTGGTTCAATGGCCACATCTACATTGATTTTTTCGGCTTTTTCTATCATCTTACCAACCGAAGCTAATAAAATATTATATACTTCTTCCCTTTCAGATTCGGGGTAGGTAAAATTTGTCGTTTCAGTTCCGATACATGTTGCATTTAATGGTTTTACAAAATCCATTGCTCTTAAAAATCGTTGAACATGAATTTCTCGTTGATCATCATCCCTTAGGGAAGGTTCTATATAACACCCTAACACTGTTACTTCTAGATTATTTTTCACACATGCCTGATGCATTTCTTCTACAATTTCTTCTGTTACATCATCATGACTATTAATGCCTGTTACAGCCTTGGGAAAAGCCAGGTG
>DUUM01000417.1 GCA_012841565.1 Candidatus Epulonipiscium sp.
ATATACTATTTGATTACATTTGTACATCATATAATCTTAATTTCATATGTTTGGTACATATGTACATATGCATACCTTTGTTATGGGTATATTTTTGTATATAAATTCTAATAAAAATGACAGCACCAGTAACTTGAGTCGTTCAAGTTACTGGTACTGTCATTTTTATCATTATAATCTATAATTTTATCTTGGTTTTTGTGTTATTAAGGATTGATACTAATGCGCAGAAGGCAGCGCTCCCATTACATAACTTTCCCAAGGTGTTCCTTTCACAGGGTCTAGAATCACGATTGCCCCATGGTCATCCTCTGTTCTAATTAACCTACCACAACCTTGTTTTAATTTAAGAGCCATTTCAGGATAATCAACTGTCGTCACCGGATCTAAGCCTTGCTCTGTGGCGTCCTTACGTTGTACTTCAATAAGAGGATCATGCCCTTTTAAAGGCAAGTCCCAAATAATTACCAAAGTTAATGACTCCCCCGGTATGTCGATTCCTTCCCAAAAGTTAGCGCCTATTAAAACTGAGCTTTCTTCCTCTCGGAATTTTCGAACAAGATATCCACGCTCCCCTTTATCTTCCCATATCATTTCAAACGGAAAGTCATGGGCCCCTAAACCCTTTCTGATTTCTTTTACTTCACGCAAAGAATTAGTAAGGATAAGGGCTCGTCCTCCATTTTCTTTTAATAAAGTCACTAAATGTTCCAGTTTATTCACTTTTTCTGGCAAATAGACTGCAACTTGATTTTCTAAATCAAAAGGACTTCCAATGGTGGAGCTAGATGGGGTTTTTAAGTCAAGTGTTCTTATAAAATAATCAAAATCACCTTTATTGCTTAATGTGGCAGAAGTAAAGACGACTGGTATTTCTTTCTGGAATAATTGTTTATTTAATAGGTCACCAATCTTGCGTGGAACAACCCAAAAGCTACCATCCTTTTGATTGACCCAAGACACTACATGATTCCCCTGATTTCTACAGAATTCATTCAGTGCCCCTATTGCTTTTTCTATCTGCCCCTCATACGCCTGTATTTGTGTTGGTGTTAATGACTCAGTATAGAGTTCTTGTTCTATTTGCATCTCTAGAAGAAGCTGGTCTAATATCTTATGAAACGTAGTTGCGGCTTTTAGTAACGCCTCGTCCCTTCGAATCGGCATCCTTTCTGGACTTTCCCCTGCTATTACAGAATATTCTAGCTGTGTAAAAAATGCATCTGAAGCATCTTCTATTATTTCAGTTATTAACAATAACGAATCCCTAGCACCCTGCAGTTCTTCAATAGTCGCAATCATTCCATCCATTTCTTCCCTATTAATGTGTTGTCCTGCTTGCATGGATGCTGGCAGAAGCACTTTATGCCCCTCATCGAAAATGACTGCGCAGTAGTCTGGAAGAATCGGTAATTGTCCACTAGCTAACCGCTCCTCCCGTGTCCATAAATCATAAAAGTATGTTTTATGGTCCACAATAAGCAAATCTTTTGCAAGTCTGTACTGTTCTCTTGCTTTCACCAGTTTACAAAATCCTCGGCTAGAACATATATTGCAATCCATAGACTCTTCCCATTTTATTTTCTTCCACTCACGATCTGAAATGGTGGGTATCTCCGACCGTTCACCGAGTTTTGTTTTATTTAACCACGCACTGATCTGACTAGATGTCCCACCCAATTCTTCTATATTTTCATTTGCCCTGACATCACAAATATACTGATTTGGATCTTTGGCCATTCGGGCATCAATGTTAAGTTCGAGTAATTGAGATAGTGTCCTAATATCTCCTCCAGCACCAGCAAGTTGCTCCTGAAGTGCTGTGGTAGCACACGCAATGACGACAGGTTTTCCAGTAAAGCGCGCGTAAGGAATTGCGGATAGTAAGTAGGCAAATGTCTTCCCCGTCCCAAGTCCTGCTTCCGCCAAGTGAACCTTTTTATCGCAAAAGGCATCTGCAATTTGAAAAGCTGTAAATATCTGTTCATCACGAACATCGTATCCACAATCAGGAAGAAGATCATAGAGCACATCGCCAATCCACTCAACTAAGTTCGTTTTAAATTCTTGTTTATTCTTATACTCAAAGGGTTCTTTATTTCTTGCGCACATATTTTTTTCTCCTATATATTTCTGAATATTTATTTTAAGTCATTATATTATAAGCGTAAATTGTATGAGATACACAACATATCATTATACCATACTTTTTTTGTATTTCTAGTGTGATATTTTCAAGCTCTTGTGGTGTTAAATCATCATTTAATATAAAAGCATATTGAGTCATGACTTTTATAAAAAAAACCTCTATGCTTTGAGTTTTATCATAAAACTCAAAGCATAGAGGCCTGATATTTTTATTGGTCTTAGAATTAAAGTTCGATTTCTTGTATCAGCCGAATATCCCTAGATGATGATCTAACACATATGTCAAACTTTCCACTTTCTACATAAAAAGTCTTTTGTGTATCATCATAAAAATGAAATGCTGTATGATCTAAAACAAATTCTACTTGTTTTGTTTCATTTGGTAACAATACTATTTTTTCATACCCTTTTAATTCTTGTAATGGGCGCTGTACGCTACACACTTTATCTCTAACATAAAGCTGAACGACTTCACTCCCTACATAATCACCCGTATTACTAATATCACATGATACATGTATTTGCTCTGTTTTATCTATCTTTTCTACTTTAATATTACTATACTCAAAAGTTGTATAAGATAAACCGTGTCCAAAAGCAAATAAAGGATCTACTTTATAGGTGTCAAAATAACGGTATCCTACAAAAATTTCTTCTGTATAAGCTACAGTCTTATCCCCTGGGAACTCCCCAATACAATGAGCAGGGTAATCCATATGTTGCTTCCCAAATGTTTCTGGTAATTTGCCTGACGGATTTGTTTCCCCGAATAAAACCTCTGCCAAGGCATTACCACCCTCCATACCACCGTACCAGCCCCAAACAATTGCCTTTGCATCATTAATCCATTTGCCCATTTCTATTGGTGAGCCTGCAATCATAACAACGACTGCATTAGGATTTACTTTCAGCACTTCTTGTATCAGTTTATCCTGATCATAAGGTAATTCCATGGTTTCTCTATCATTTCCTTCTGAATCATGATCATGATTTAAACCACCTATAATAATAACATCATCTGCTTCTTTTGCTAAGGCAACTGCTTCTTCTAATAATCTAGCCCTATTTTTTAAGATTTCAGGATTTATCCTATTTTCCTCTGTATTATTGCCTTCGTTTTGCAAGCTATCTTGCTGCCAATTGACTTCACTATCTGTTTTGGATCCTACATAATAGCCACGCGCAAATGTAACATCTATATTTCCACCTAATTTAGATTTTAGGCCCATTAAAGGAGAAATTTCATAAAGCGCTTTTATTTCAGCACTTCCTCCCCCATTGGAGTGAATTCTTTCTGCATTGTCCCCAATGACTAGCAGTTTCTTCATATTCTGGTTTGCTAGTGGCAGTCTCTTTTCTTCGTTTTTCAAAAGCACGACAGATTCCCTAGCTATTTCTAATGTGGCCTGGCGGTGCTCAGGTGTATTATAGCATCCGCTTTTTCGTGTGTCCCCTAGCATATTTAGTTTTGACATCATATGCAAAATCCCGCTCACCTTTTTATCAACCAGTGTCTCTGAGATGTCACCTTTTTCTATTGCTTCTTTTAGTGGCTGCGCCATATAATAATCGTTAAAATTATTCGTTACTGACATTTCAATATCTAATCCACTCTCTACTGCAAGCTGAGTATGATTTACACCACCCCAGTCCGAAATAACAATCCCACCGTATCCCCAGTCTCCTTTTAAAATATCATTTAAAAGGAATTTGCTCTGGCAACAGTATTCTCCCTTGAAACGGTTATACGCTCCCATGACAGAGTAGGCATCACCTTCCTGGACCGCTGCCTGAAAACCTGGTAGATATAGTTCACGAAGCGCCCTGTCTGAGACCTCCACTTCTACTTTAAGTCTTTCTGTTTCTTGATTATTAACTGCAAAATGTTTCACACACGCAGCTACATCCGACTCTTGAATGCCTTTAATAATAGGCACTGCTGTTTCTTTCGTTAAATAAGGATCCTCACTGATATATTCAAAGTTCCTGCCACATAAGGGACTCCTTTTAATATTAATTCCTGGTGCAAGTATAACATCTTTGCCTCTTCCTCTGGCTTCAGTCCCTAGCACTTGCCCTGTTTTATATGCTAGCTTACGATTCCATGTAGCGGCAACTGCACTGGTACTTGGCAAATACGTAACATAGTCATCTGAATTTCCAATAGCAATCCATTCATCATTTTGAAAGTCATTACGCACTCCCATTGGCCCATCCGCCATCTTTAATGGTGGAATCCCAAGGCGTGGGACCCCCTTTGTGTACCGCCTAAGTACACCCTTTTTATTTAAATGAACCTTATTTTAATTAATAACTACTAACACTTCTACTTCACCTAATTGAGGCAATAGCAAAGTATCATTGCCTTCTACCTGTAATGTAGCACCTGTGACAGAATGAACAACTTGATTAATCAGACGAATAACACATGGCTTTTTCGCACTCAGTTGTATTTTAATTTTATTATTTCGTCTTCCTATGGTCATTTCTAGTTCCTTGGTTTGATCCATACCATACACAACGGTAGTGTGTTCTTTTTCTTCTTGTAGTTCATAAATTCTTAACTCAACACCATCTGCATAGTCATATTCAGCATTTGTATCTGTATTGCCTATAGCAATAATAGAATTTTCCTTCACCATAAGTGGCAGGCTTAAATAACCATGATTTTCTGTTATCCACTTTTCACCTGTTATCTTTTCACCTGTAAAATAGTTTGTCCATATGCCTTTCGGTAAATAATACTCCGCGATTCCTTCTTCATTGAAAATTGGAGCCACTAATAGGTTTTCCCCTAACATATATTGCCTATCTACAAAATGACACGTTTTATCTTCAGTAAACTCTAAAACCATACTCCTCATAGTTGGTATACCTGTTTGAGATGTTTCGATAGCCTGCTTATATAAATACGGCATTAGACTTGCTTTTAATTTTGTAAAGAAGCGAACAACATCAACGGATTCTTCATCATAAGCCCATGGTACCCGGTAAGACGTACTGCCATGTAGACGACTGTGTGAAGATAATAAACCAAAAGCTGCCCAGCGTTTATAAACATCTGGTGTAGATGTGCTTTCAAATCCTCCAATATCATGACTCCAGTAGCCAAACCCAGACATCATAAGAGATAATCCACCTCTTAAACTCTCTTCCATTGATTCGTAATTAGACCAGCAGTCTCCACCCCAATGCACAGGGAATTTTTGCCCACCCACTGTTGCTGAACGTGCGAATAAAACAGCTTCTCCTTTTCCGAACTTCTTTTCTAACAACTCATACACTGTTTTATTATATAACTGTGTATAATAATTATGCATTTTTACAGGATCAGAATGATCATAATAAACAACATCTGTTGGAATTCTTTCACCAAAATCTGTTTTAAAACAGTCAACTCCCATATCTAGTAGTTTTTCTAATTTATCACTATACCATTGACAGGCTTCTGGGTTTGTAAAATCTACAATTGCCATTCCAGGCTGCCACATATCCCATTGCCATACATTACCATTCGGTCGTTTGATAAAATAGCCATTATCCATGCCCTCTTTAAAAAGAGAAGATTCTTGTGCTATATAAGGATTAATCCATACACAAATCTTTAACCCTTTATCTTTTATGCGTTTTAACATTCCTTCAGGATCTGGAAATACACGGCTATCCCAGGTAAAATCAGACCAATGAAAATCTTTCATCCAAAAACAATCAAAATGAAATACACTAAGTGGTATGTCACGTTCAATCATGCCATCTACAAAAGACATAACAGTCTCTTCATTATAATTAGTTGTAAAAGATGTTGATAACCATAATCCAAATGTCCAAGGTGCTGGTAATGATGGCTTTCCGGTTAAATCTGTATAGCGCGTTAAAACGTCTTTCATGGTCGGGCCATTGATTAAGAAATAATCTAAAGACTCCCCTGGTATGCTAAATCCTACTTTTTTTGTATGTTCTGTACCTACTTCAAAAGAAACCTTTTCAGGATGATTCACAAATACACCATAGCCTTTATTAGAAACATAAAAAGGGATGTTTTTATAAGACTGCTCTGTAGAGGTACCACCATCTGCGTTCCATATATCCACTGTCTGGCCATTTTTTATAAATGGGGTAAAACGTTCTCCCATTCCATAAATAAGTTCTCCAACAGAAAGCCCTAATTGTTGGCGCATATAGGTATCCTCGTCATCTCCATTATCATAGGCGAGGCCTTTCCAGTCTGTTTTCATATAGGCTAAATCTCCCCATAAACTTTGAGTTAACATGGTTTCATTATTTTCATAAGTCATAGACCAATTGCTTTTTGTAATAATGAGCTTTAAACTTCCACTTTGGATCGTAATCTGCTCTTCATCTTCACTGACTTCTAGATTGACATCATCTTGTACCTCTAATTCAAATTCTGGGTCCTTTTTTAATACGCCCATATAATGATGCGTCTGTACGCGAATAACCTCTGGCATAGGGGATGAAATTTGAATGGTTAAATTAATGCCCCCTAACGTGTCACCTCTATGTTTAATAGCCTGTGTAGGGACACATAAAGTCACCATATTAGATTCAATCTTAGAAAAATAAACTTCCTGAGGTGTAAAACGTTCACACCCTTCTTTTTGTAACCAACATCCATTACTAAATTTCATATTAATATATTCTCCTTTCAATTTGCATCTATTTTATATCATTATACCTTTTTTTTTGCTTCTATAATACACTAGATTTTCTACCCTTTCTACTTCACTTTTTAGAGTAACTAGACTCTCAATTGTGTCTTCCTTAAGTGCTTGTGTACAAAACACGCTTTTTTCTGTATACTAAGGTATAATGCTTACTCGTATATATACATAGGGTCTTATCCATTATGTATTTCCAACTGATTAACCTATGTTTATGATAACACCATCTCATTGCTTGTTATACCCAAAAAAAACAAGATAAACTATATGAATAATTAGATATTCACTAGATTATCTTGTAAATTCTATACTTTCTTGTGTAATACTTATAGCATCTATACAATTTAAAAAGGACCTCCAGGCTTTGAGTTTTATAAATTTTCTCCATTACTCTCCATAACTTCTTTATACCAATAACCTGAATCTTTAATAGTCCTTTTTTGGGTCTCATAATCTACAAAAACAAGACCAAATCTTTCATCATATCCACTATGCCATTCAAAATTATCTAAAAATGACCACTGGAAGTATCCCCCAATATCAACCCCATCTTTTGCGGCTCTTTTAAGCTCTGCAAGATAACGGTGTAAAAAATCAATTCTATTAGGATCATGAACTTTTCCATCTAAAGAAACAACATCATGACACGATAATCCATTTTCAGTAATATAGATTGGCATTTTGTATCGTTCATATAAAAATTTTGTTCCCCAATAAAGTGCCTTCGGTGTCACAGGCCAGCTTAATCCTGTTTTAGGAAATCCGGGGTATCTTTTAATAAATTCTATCTCCCCATTTTCTCCTGCCTTTACCTCTATGCCATTGTAGATATTGTGGCCTAGAAAATCTAATGGCTGAGAAATAATCTCCATATCGCCATCTTTAATTTCTGGCATAAAGTCTCCAAACAATTTAACCCCATCTTCTGGGTACTTTCCAAAGAATACTGGGTCACTCCACCACGTAATATTCCAAGCCCAATTTTGTTCTAAATCTTTAGGCATCTCCATAACAGCTCGCCTTGCAGCTTCAATATCTTCTTTGCTTTCCGTTGCTGGATAATGCATTGAGGCTGTAGGTGCGTACCCTACTTTTACATCCACTTTTGCATGTTTCCTAATGGCCTTAACAGCCATTCCGTGGGCCAACAACACGTTATGTGCCATCTTTAGCGTATCAGGCACCGACTGTTTAAGCCCTGGAGCATGAACACTATCTATATGACTTAAGCCAATAAAACATTGTGGCTCATTAAAAGTAATAAAATACTTTACCCTGTCAGATAGTCTTTCTGTAATCACTGCCGCGTACTCTGCAAACCAGCTAGGACTCTCTGAATTCATCCATCCACCTTTTTTATATAGCTCATAAGGAAGATCCCAGTGAAATAATGTCACATAAGGCTCAATCCCACTATCAATGAGCTCATCTACTAAATCACTATAAAACTGCAAGCCCTTTTCATTAATCTTTCCTATACCATCTGGCATAACCCTTGGCCAGGATATGGAAAATCTATAGGCCTTTGTACCCATGTCTTTCATTATTTTAACGTCTTCTTTGTATCTGTAATAATGGTCACAAGCGACATCGCCAGTATGCCCACCATACACTTTTCCTGGTTGTTTACAGTACATATCCCAAATAGATAGGCCTTTACCATCATCGTATGCAGCGCCTTCTATCTGATAAGAAGACGTTGCAACTCCCCACGCAAAATCTTTCTTAAAAGCCATTTTATCACCTCTACTATTATATTTTTATCCTTTTATAGCCCCTGCAACCATTCCCTTAATAATTTGCTTACTAAATCCAAAATACAAAATAATAATTGGGGACATCGTAATAAGCATTGCAGCCATAATCTTTGTATAATCTGAACTAAATTGTCCTGTAAACTGAGTCATTGCCAAAGGCACTGTTTGTAATGCTGGATTTTTAATCAAGATTAATGCAAAAGAAAATTCATTCCAACATGCAAATGTTTGTATAATTGAAATTGTAACTAAAATCGGCTTACATATCGGCATAATTATTTGAAATAAAGTTCTAGTAAAGCTACTGCCATCGATTGCCGCCGCTTCTTCTAGCGCCGTTGGAATTGCTTTTACAAATCCTTCTACTAAGAATATTGCAACTGGAAGCCCAAAGGCTATGTAAGGAATAAGCAAAGTATACCACTTATTAGATAACCCTGTCTTATTAAAAACAACGTAAATCGGTACTAGCAGTGAATGAATTGGAATAAGCATGCCCATTAAAAAAAGAACATACATGATCCGGTTACCCTTAAATTTAACCCTAGCTAATATATAACCAACAATAAATCCAAACAAAACAATCATTGCCACAGAAAGAATTGTGACCCTAAAGCTATTTATAATGGATTCGTATATGTGGTAATCTTTGTTGGTTAAGATGTTAATATAGTTTTTAAATGATGGATTTTTAGGGAGTCCCATTATATCTGCATTAAAAACTCTTTTGTCTTTTAAAGAAGAATAAAACATCCATATTAAAGGGAAGATTGAAGACACGGAAAATAAAATCAGTATCAGGTTTAAAATAAACGATACAATATTTGTTTGGATTTTTAATGCCATACCCGTATCTGATATTGCTTTTTTATCACGTCTCATCAAATCATCTCCTTTTCTTTTGATAGGTAGCCTATAAATAACTGAACACCGCCAATAATAATCAAACTTGCTACGAAGATCCCAATGGATATTGCACTACCATAGCCCATGTTTTGTTGGGCAAAAGATACCTTGTATCCATAAAGCGCCATTACCATAGATGAATTACCTGGCCCACCTGATGTCATAACAAATATATGATCAAAAACCTTCATATTTCCTGCAACACAAAGTGTTATACAAACCAGTATTGTATTTTTAATTAAAGGAATAATAACATAAATTGCTCTTTGCCATGCATTAGCACCATCTATCTCAGCCACTTCAAAAATCTCTTTATCAACAGAAGAAATAGCTGATAGTAAGATAACCATGTAGTAACCTATAAACTGCCAAATTAATGGAATTGCTATGAGTAGCATAACTAGTTTAGGTTCATTTAACCATACCTTAATAAGATCTGACTTTCCTATTGCAGCCAGAAACCAATTTAAAACACCTCTTTTATAATCATACACCATAGTCCAAATAAATCCGATATAGACAGCTGAAATAGTACTTGGAAAGAATCCGAATGTACGATGAATTCCCTTAAACTTTACTAAACGTGAGTTAATCATTAAAACAAATATAAATGCTAGACCAATCTGTCCAACAATACAAAGAAGGACTATATACATATTGTGGTTTAGTGACTGCCAGAAAACCCCATCCTTTAAAAGCGTAACATAATTTTCTAGTCCAACAAATGTTTTATTAGGCCCCCCTTTCCATTCAAAAAAACTATAGTATCCAGCCGTTACAAGTGGCAAAAATACCGCAAATATATAGAGCATAACTGGAACAAATAAATAAGCAATTATGGTTCTATTTTTAGGCCTGATAGAACTTGACATTTCATTCCCTCCTTAAAGTAATTTTATACTAAGTGATTTTAAATTAGTATTAGCCTTATCTGAAAGCCTTCAGATAAGGCCAATATTATAAAAACTTATTTACTCGCTTCGTATGCCTTTTGAGTATCTGCGGCAACTTTTTCTGGCGTTGTATCACCATTTAACATGCTTTGAAGTTCTGTATTAAATACATCCCAAACAGCACCTGAAAGGTATGAATCATAAATTTCACAAGCTTTGTTATCTACATAAGAGAAGTTATAAAAATCTTGTGTATATTGATCAAACTTACTTAAGTCAACATTATCAACTTGAGTAATACCACCAAGCGCATAATTTGAAGCAACATATTCAGCAAATTTAGGGCCTGTCAATTCATATGCTAAGTCAATAGCTGCTGCTAATTTATCTGGATCTTCCGCTACTTTTGAATTAATTGCAACGCCATATCCAAGTCCAATTGCATGTGATTTCTCAGAAGCTGTTGCACCTTCTGGTTGTGGAAATACAGCAAATTTAGTTGTCTCATAAGCTGGTGTTCCTTTTAGTGTTGCTTGGATATAAGAGATATCCCAGTTACCACCAATAAATGCTGCTGCGTCTCCTGAAATATAGTATTCTCTTGCAGCTTCATTATCAATTGCGTTAAAGTCTACGTTAAATATACCTGTAGATTTTGAGAAAAGATTTTGAGAAAACTTAAGTGCATCAACAAATGGTTGATCTGTAAATGCTGCGCCTTTTCCTTCTATTAAGGAATAAGTCCAATCAGATCCTGTAAAACGATCACCAATAGCTGTTATAAAACATGAGTTTGCTTGCCATTTACCACTGTTACCAAATGCTATTGTATCAATACCTTTTGTATCAAAAACCTTTTTTGCTTCTATAACTTCATTCCATGTTGTAGGGAAAGCATCGAATCCAGCTTCTGCCCATAAGGCTGAATCATAAGCAATAACTGTACAAGTACCACCTGTTAAAGCTGGAAGAGCATAGATACTATCTCCACCTTTAAATGGGTAAAATAAGTTATTGTCATATTTATCTGCATAAGGAGAGTCTTTTATAATGTCTGTCATATCAAGTATTAGACCCTGTTCTGCAAAAGACTTTGTATTCATCCCTTGTAATAAAAATACATCTGGTAAATCATTTGCTGCTGCTAAAGTAGCTATCTGAGTTTTATAATCAGCATTAGCTAGTACAGATTGTTGTAATTTAATATTTGAGTTGTCACTTTCCCACCCAGCTATTACAGTACGAAACCCATCAGATCCCCCATTACCTTCCGACTCTTCGGATGTTGAAAAGTGCATCAGTTCAAGTTCGCCATTATATGCTAGCTTTCCCTCTTCTACAACATCGGCTGGTTTTTCTTCTTTTACCTCTACTACTGGCGTCTCCCCTGCCGATTCTTGACTAGCTGGTTCTTTACTACCACACCCTGCTAGCATTGTTGTTGCCAAAGCCATTACTAATAATCCACTTAATAATTTTCTTTTCTTCATTCCTATTACCTCCATTTTTGTTAGTGGTAATGTCGAATTGACATCCCCTCATGTGTTGGCACTTTTATGTTTAAAGGCAGATGCTCTATTAAACCCCTAAAGCATTCCCCCCTTGCCACTATGGTTAGTTTAGTTTTTTAACGGATGATCCTTCTAAAATTACAGTAGGAACATAAATAACTTGTTGCTTCTGATTATTTTCTATAAGGTTAACTATTTTTTCTCCTGCTAATTTACCTATCATTTCTGTATCTTGTTTAATAGTTGTTAACCTTGGTGTCATAATCCGTGAAAATTCTAAACCATCATATCCTACTAATGATATATCTTCTGGAATTCTAATGTTGAGTTGGCTAGCAGTCCTATAAACGGCTAATGCTGCATAATCATCAGGTAACAGTAAAGCTGTTGGTCTGTGCTTCATCTTTAAGATTTTCTCACAACTCTTCGCTGTAACTTCCCATTCATAGTAGGCTCCCTCCATAATCCAGTTCTTATTGGGTTTTATGTTAGCTTCTTGCATTGCTTCATAAAAACCACTAATCCTATGTGGTGTAACCTCTGTACTAGTGTATTGCCCATGTATAAAACCAATGTCTTTATGACCATTTTCAACGAGGTGATTAACAGCCCTTTTTACACCTTCATGATTTTGAGAAATGATACTGGATTTCCCTGCTATTTCCTTGTCAATTAATACAACTGGTATATTACTATTAATGAGCTGTATCACATCTTCAGCGTTAAAATCAATACAAGCTATAATAACGCCATCAACGCCCCTGTATCTACAATGCTCTAAAAAACTAGCATTTTTTTGTTTGGCAAATTTGGATGATATGAAAGTAATGTCATACCCTCTTTCTTCTAACTCTGCCCTAGCACTTTCCAAAATAGCCGCAAAGAATGCATGTGTCAATCCACTATTAGATTCATCTGCAAACAAAACACCAATATTATAACTTCTTTTTGTAATTAATGACCTTGCATGCGAATTGGGTTGGTATTCCATTTCTACAGCTAGTTTTTTAATTCTTACCTTTGTTTTATCTGAAATATCACTGTGGTCATTAAGAGCTTTACTGACAGTTGCCCCGCTTACCTTCGCTACTTTTGCTATGTCATATATGGTTACCATGCGTTCTCTCCTATACAAATTAACCTAACTTAACCGATTACGCTATTTCTTAAATAAAAAAACAGTTTATTTTTTGTACACTAAATCAATAATTATTGCTTTTATTTTGTTCATATAAACAGGTTAATCGGGAAAAATAATTCTTTTTACTTATTTCTTACTTGTAAAAGTCCAGTGTTTAGTAAAAATACACTTTTAAAATTTATGTATGAGCACTTCCATGTGTATAGTTACTTAATCGGTTTCTATTACTTGATTTCATAATATCATGTCTTTTTAATAAAGTCAATGACTTATTATAATCTTTGTATATAATAGTGACTTTTCAAAAAACACCATCTTGCTAATTTTTGATGGCGAATTTGTTTCATTTCACTGGTGATAGAGAATTTACAGTTATTTTTCTGAGAGATTTCTTTGAGATTTAGAAGGAGCATCAAAGTCTTGGCATCAGCCTCATTTGCATCACAACTTGAGCTACTAAAGAGAATGATATAGTCAGGTCCCTCCATAGCATATTTTTCTAACACATCAATATTATAGATATCTTCTATTCTGAACTGAAATCTTAATATTTTTAAGCTTTAGGGCTTCTAACTCTTCCATGTCTGGCGCTTGATCTACTGCAATGGTTACCATAGAAGCTTCGGCCACATAATGATCTAGCTCTAAAAGCATGCCTGGCAATAATTCATTATAACCAATCAGTAGCATTTTTTCTTTCTTAACCTTCTTTTCTCCCGTTGGTCGAGCAATAGCCACCGTATCAAATTTAGGTGTTGTATTCTAGTTTAAATTACCTAATTAAGTAAATCCTGCATAATATATATTATAGTGAGTCTATTTAATTTTGTCGTCCATCCAAAGTATGACTAGCGTAATAAAAGGACAGCTCATAAATTTTCTAGTTTTCAAAACTAGTAAAATTTATAAACTGTCCTTTTTTTATTAGAAACCAATCTTTAGAGTAGTTTCTGTGTCCCGTAAACCTGGGCAATGGTATCTATCTTGTGGCTAAAGTCTTGAAGGGCATCCACATCTCCATCTTCCCATAACTTCCAAAATGTCTCGTACAAATCATTCATTTCTTGGGTGTCTGAGGTGCTTGTAAGACCTTTAATACTTTCAAATATATCTGCTATAACATTGGATTCTATTTGAAATTTCTTTTGAGCCTTCATTGCTTCTTCACGTATTTCTGCCATTTCTTGATCTAATAAGTAAGCTGCTTCTGCTGCTTTACTAATTCTCTCTTCAATATGTTTAGGCATATTTTTTTTATATTTATAGCGCAAAGAATGTTCAATCGTTGCCCAAAAGTTCATAGCTAGGGTTCTTATTTGTATTTCTGCAAAAACAACCTTTTCTCCAAATGCTGTTTGGATAGGGTACTTAATAATCATATGAAAACTACGGTATCCGCTTCTTTTCATATTTTCTATGTAGTCCCGTTCTTCTACAATAAACAAATCTTTTCCATCCCGATCCCTAATGATCTCTACAACTTTATATATGTCCCCTACAAACTGACACATGATTCTTATACCTGCAATATCTTCAATCTTCTCTTCTAAATCCTCTAAAGATATATTTTTCTTTTTAGATTTTTCAATAATACTAGATATCGTCTTAACACGCCCTGTAACAAATTCAATGGGAGAATATTCATCTAATAGCCTATACTCATTTCTAATACTTCTAAACTTTACCTTTAATTCTTCTACTGCTTGCTCGTATGGAACTAATATATGTTTCCACTTTCGCATCTCCATATTTTCCCACCACCTTTACGACTGATACTAACTCTTCTCTATTATACCAAATTATAATCTTAATTCAATGAATATTTAGACCGATAATGGTTCATATTTATTTATTCTTCTCATATATTGTACAAACACCTATGCTAAGGAAGCGATACCATGTCAAAGAATACCCTCGTCATAAGCACTTTAATTTTAACACTGGCAAGTTTTATTACCCGTATTTTTGGCTTTATATTTAGGATATACATGTCTAAAGTTATGGGCGCAGAGGCCCTCGGCCTGTACCAACTTGTTTTCCCGATTTATATTTTAGCCTGGACAATATCTGCTGCTGGAATTTCCGTAGCGGTTTCCCAACTTGTAGCCACTGAAACCGGCAAAGGCCAAAGCGGTAATGCCCTGCGTATTGCTAAACTTGCTATTTTCATATCTGTCTTTATAGGATGTATTCTCTCTATTGTCCTATATGTATGTGCAGAGCCTATTGCTACCGTACTCATCCATGAACCTAGAACCATATTGTCCCTTAAAATTTTGAGTGCCTGTGTGCCTTTTATGGCCGCCTCCTCAAGTATAAAAGGGTACTTTTATGGTAAGCAAGAAATGGGTAAACCTGCGATTGGGCAAATAATAGAACAATCCATTCGTATGATCACTATTTATTTGTTTACTGGCTTTTTTATTTCCAAAGGCTTAGAGTATGCCTGTGCCCTTGGGGTGCTCGGTATGTCTGTTGGCGAAGTTATATCCTTTTTCTATACTTATCTGGCCTATAAAAATCATATTAGAAAAAACCCCGTATCTCGGATTATTTTACCTCGGTACAAAGCCCTTGTAGTGCTTTCTTCTTGTGCAGTACCACTTACATTAAACCGGTTTATAACATCTTTCTTGCAATCGGCAGAAAATATTTTAATTCCTATAAAATTACAGGAATTCGGACTGACAAACCATCAAGCATTAAGTGTATATGGTCAGTTTACTGGAATGACAATGCCTCTTATTTTTTTCCCATCTGTCGTGACTGCTTCACTTGCCACCGCTCTTATTCCTGCTGTTTCCCATGCTAAAGCCGCAAGAAATCAAGAGCAACTTCAGTTTACGGTGTCTAAAACAATTCAATTTACTTTACTAATTGGTATCGGCTCAACTGCTCTTTTTATGTCCTTGCCACATGAGATTGCCAAGGTTATTTATAATCAACCAGCTGTTGGTGATATGCTTTACGCTTTATCCTTTGTCTGCCCATTTTTTTACCTTCAATCTACACTTTTAGGTGTGTTACACGGACTTGGAAAGCAATTTGAAATAGTCGTTAGTAGTATTTGGGGATCCGGTATTTGCATAACTATTATTTATTTCGCAGTGCCTGCTAAGGGTCTTATTGGATTTATCGCAGCCCTTATTATCTCATCATCTGTCGTTACCATTTTGCATCTTTCAAATGTATTAAAATATACATCTATACCGATTGATGTGGTTAATTGGTTCTTGAAGCCCTCCCTAGCAGCAGCCGCTGGTGCTTTAACAATGAAATATGCCTTACACCGCTATTTAGTTAATGTTTTTTCTATGGGTCTCTCTACCATAATTGCTATTATAGCTTTAGGATTATTTTACATACTTTTCTTGTTTTTACTGGGGTCTCTTACCCTTGAGGATGTTCGTATTTTTAGCAAATAGCTATTTATCTCGCTCGTAGTAAGTTTTGCCTACTAATTCATCCGGTAAATACTGCTGGTCTACGTAATGGTTAGGATAATCATGGGGGTATTTGTAGCCCGTCCCTCTTCCTAGCTTAGCAGCTCCTTTATAATGAGCATCCCTAAGATGGGATGGTAAACTATCAATTTGAACATCTTTCACATCTTGCATGGCCCGATCAATGGCTACGCAGGCCGAGTTACTCTTAGGAGCCAGGGCTATGTAAGTAGCCGCTTGTGAGAGTATAATACGCCCCTCTGGCATGCCTATTCGTTCTAGTGCCAGCATTGCATTGGTCGCCACTACCAAGGCCTGTGGATCTGCATTACCGACGTCCTCGCATGCAGCAATAATAATCCGCCTAGCAATAAATTTCGGATCCTCACCTGCATAAATCATCCGAGCTAAATAATAAACAGTCGCATCAGGATCAGATCCTCTCATACTTTTTATAAAGGCAGAAATCGTATCATAATGCTGATCACCACTTTTATCATAACCAATGGCTCTTTTTTGTATACATTCCTGAGCGACTTCCAAAGTAATCTCAATTTTCCCATCATTATTTCTCTCGGTTGTTGTAACAGCAAGTTCTATTGCATTTAAGGCTGCCCTAGCATCTCCATTAGAAACTGCCGCTAAAAATTCTAGTGCTGCATCATTAATAATTGCTCCATAAACCCCAAGGCCTTTTTCCTCATTATTAAGCGCTTGGGTAATGAGCTCTTTAATATCTTCTTTGGTTAACGGATGTAATTCAAATACCTGGGACCTCGAAAGCAAGGCCCCATTTACCTCAAAATAAGGATTTTCCGTTGTAGCCCCTATGAGTATAACCGTTCCGTCCTCTACATGAGGAAGCAGTGCATCCTGCTGAGCTTTATTAAACCTATGGATCTCATCCACAAAAAGAATGGTCTTACTCCCCGTCATGCCATATGCCGTCTTTGCATTGGCAACCGCCTCTACAATATCTTTTTTGCCCGATGTGGTTGCATTTAACTCTACAAAATTAGCCTTAGTTGTATTAGCTATAATCTGCGCCAAGGTAGTCTTTCCCGTTCCCGGAGGCCCATAAAAAATAATAGACCTCAGCTGATCCGATGCAATGGCTCTATATAATAATTTATCTTTAGCAATAATATGTTCTTGGCCTACGAAGTCCTCTAACGTTAGAGGCCTGATCCTTGCGGCTAAAGGAGATTCTTTCTTTCTATTCTTACTGTGCATATAGTCAAATAAATCCATATTGTCACCCCTCTGGTCTTTTGGTTGTTTCTTTTATTATATCATACTCCGCATTACGGGAAAAATAAAAGTGGTTTCCGCAACACAACTTCCTACGTCGTCGAAAGTTGCGGAAACCACTTTTATTTTTCCCTATTTCGCCGAATGCCTCAACTCCCCCCAAGACCCGAGAGCCCAGAGACAGTCCCCACGTCTTAGGTCTTAGGTACTAGATCTTAGCTCTACCCACAAAAGCGCCGGCACGGCGCTGGGGTGGGGATGTTTCACATACGCCAGCAAGGCTGTGGGATATCAATAAGCGCATGGTTACAAGAATTTCGTAAAAGTACTCTGCGAGCCAGGATATGATTGCCGTGAAAAAAGTCAGTTGTTTGAGCGCAGCGAGTTCTGACTTTTAGGCAATCATATCCTGGCTCGCAGTTAGTACTTTACGAAATTCTTGTACATAAGCGTTTGATATCCCACAGCCTTGCGGCACCCACTCAAACTCCCCATCTTCAGCCAAAACCCCAAGCGACACCACTCTTTTTTTCTTGACATATAGCCCTTATATGTTATAGTAAATTAAAAAAGGAGGCCACTATTTTATGTTAGATAATAATGAGAAATTTACAAATAAATATAATTTTTATGGAAAATACACGCCACAGGAACTGCTTGATACTCACGGAAGCCCCTTATATGTTTATAATGAAGTTATTTTAAGAGAAAGATGTCGGGAATTAAAGAACCTTGTATCATACAAAAACTTTACCCCACATTATTCCGTAAAAGCTAATTCAAACTTACATTTATTAGGCATTATAAGAGAAGAAGGACTTCATGCTGATGTTATGTCCCCTGGAGAACTTTATGTTGCTTTAAAGGCAGGATTTAAAAGTGATGAACTCTTTTTTATTCCCAACAACGTTAGTGATAATGAAATGCAATATGCCATTGATTATAATATTTTAACGAGTATGGATTCTGTTTCACAACTCGTAAGATACGGCAAACTGAACCCAGGTGGAAAAGTTGCTATACGTTTTAACCCTGGTGTTGGTGCTGGTCATTGTGACAAGGTCGTTACAGGTGGCGAAAACACTAAATTCGGCGTCAATATAGCTGATATCGATCAGGTAAAACGTACCCTTGAAGAATATAATCTTACCCTTACAGGTATTAACCAGCATATTGGGTCACTTTTTATGGAAAGTACGCCTTATATCGATGGGATTAAATCTATTCTAACTATTGCTAAGCAATTTGATGATCTTGAGTTTGTAGATCTTGGTGGTGGATTTGGGATTCCTTATCATAAACAAGACGGGGAAGAAAGACTTGACCTAAAGCTACTTGGACAGGAGCTAGATAAGGTTATCAATGAATTTGTACTAGATTATGGCAAAGAAATTAATATCCAAATCGAACCAGGCCGTTATATCTCTGCTGAGTGCGGCGTCCTACTAGGGACCGTCAATACCATTAAACACAGTTATAACAGAAAGTATGTAGGAACTGATTTAGGATTTAATATCCTTCAGCGCCCTATACTATATGGTTCTCATCATGATATAGAGGTTTATCCTCAAAACGAACCATCTTTACTTCCTGGCGGTTCTCCAAAAACAGAAGTCGTTACTGTTGTTGGAAACATTTGTGAAAGCGGAGACATTCTTGCAGAAAACCGAACCCTTCCTGAAATATTTGAAGGTGATATTCTTGGCGTTATGGATGCGGGCGCCTATGCTTTTTCTATGGCTTCTAATTACAACAATAGACTTCGTCCTGCTGAGATCCTAATTTCAGCTGACGGCCATAAAAATCTTATTCGTAAAAGAGATACCCTAGAAGATATCGTTCGTCATTTTTAAAAAGACTTAATTTAAATAAATGCAAATAAAAAAGGTTTCTAAATGTAATTATAATTACACTTAGAAACCTTTTAAATTGCTTATTTTCCTTTTTCAGGTGTTTCTTCAATTACTTCTACTTTTTCTTCTTTAGCAACTGACAAATTCGGCTCTTTTACACTTGCTATTGCATTTTTTTCAACTGGGATACGTATTCCCTTGTTAAGTCCAAATTCAATGATAAATATGTTGTTTACAGAATCTATAACTTTACCATACATTCCAGCATTTGTAAGCACCATATCTCCAACTTTAATGGATGCCTGCATTTCTTGGATTGCCTTTTCTCTTTTTCTTTGTGGGCGTACCATTATAAACCACATAACACCAAAAAGAAACGCAAAATAAATAATGATTCCATAAGGGCTGTTAAATAATCCTTCCATTCTAATTCCTCCTAATTTTATATTTATTCACCTTGCCTATATCCCTCAAGTCGCATTTTTTTGTACTCTGCAAACCTTCCTTCATCCAATGCATTTCGCATTTCTGTCATTAGATTATTAAAGTAATATAGGTTGTGGATAACACTAAGTCGCATTCCGAGCATTTCTTTCGCTTTTAAAAGATGGCGAATATAGGCTCTGCTATATTTCTGACAGGTCGAACAGGCACATTCTGGATCAATGGGCTGATCGTCTAATTCAAACTTTTTATTGAATAAATTCATTTTACCATGATTTGTATAGACATGTCCATGCCTTCCGTTTCTTGCAGGGAGTACGCAGTCAAAAAAATCAATCCCACGCTCAACGCCCTCTAATAAATTCTCCGGCGTTCCAACTCCCATCAGGTATGTCGGCTTGTTTTGCGGTAAATACGGCACAACTTCGTCTAATATATGATACATTTCCTCATGGGATTCTCCAACAGCAAGTCCTCCAATAGAGTATCCTGGTAAATCCATATCCGTAATAACCTTTGCGTGCTCAATACGGATTTCCGGAATGATCCCGCCTTGATTAATGCCAAACAACATTTGTTTTTTGTTCACCGTGTCTTCTAATTGGTTTAGTCTATCCATTTCTGTTTTACAGCGCTTTAACCAACGAACAGTACGCTCCACTGACCTTTCAATGTAATCCCTGTCTGCAAGTGCTGGTGGGCACTCATCAAAAGCCATTGCAATATCAGCGCCTAAATTAGACTGAATTTGCATGCTCTCTTCAGGTCCCATAAAAATCTTGCGACCATCGATATGGGAAGAAAAATAAACCCCTTCTTCTTTTATCTTTCTCCTTTGGGCAAGGGAAAAAACCTGAAACCCACCTGAGTCCGTTAAAATAGGGCCATTCCACCCCATAAATTTGTGTAGGCCACCAAGTTCTTTAATTATTTTATCCCCTGGTCTAAGATGAAGGTGATAAGTATTGGACAATGAAACTTGAGTCTTCATCTGAATCATATCATCCGCCGATACGGCCCCTTTAATGGCTGCTACCGTTGCTACATTCATAAATACTGGTGTTTCTATAACCCCATGAGGGGTATGAAAACGCCCTCTTTTTGCTCTTCCTTCTACTTTAAGTAATTCATACATACCTGGCAACTCCTTAAATATTACATTTTATTGCAGTAGTTCTAGAGTAACAGAAAATCATATCTTTTTCAAGGAATTTGTATATTTTCTTGCCCTATTTTATCTAATTGATTGATTTTACCTACTCTGATACAATATAATAAGTAATTAAGGATAATAATGTTAATTTCATATATAGGTAATTGCGAAACTATCCTTTTGAAATGAAAAAACGAATGATAAATCTTGCAGATTAAAGTTCAGAAGAAGAGATTAAAGATTACCCTAAAAATGGGCACACAAAATAAAGGTACTAAATTC
>DUUM01000418.1 GCA_012841565.1 Candidatus Epulonipiscium sp.
TTCATAATAATCCTCCTATATATTTTATAATTTATTTATAAAAGCATTTTGCTTTGATAAATCAGACCTAACCTATCCTTTTACTGATCCAATTGTAAGACCAGATACAAAATATCTTTGAAAAAAAGGATACACACATGCGATGGGAACTACAATAACAACTGCAATAGCCATTCTTGCGGATTCTGTCGGCATCATGTTCCTATACTGCTGAATACTAAGTCCAGCAGATGGATTGTTTGCCAAGTACTCTATATTTCTTTGAATACTGTTAAGCAAAGCTTGCATAGAAACTAAATTTGCTTTGTTGATATAAAGGGAAGATTGAAACCAATCATTCCAATATCCAAAACTTAAGAACAAGCCAATTGTAGCTAATAAAGGCTTTGAAATCGGTAGAATAATCTTTGTAAATATACCAAACTGAGAAGCCCCATCTATTTTTGCTGCCTCTACAATAGAATCAGGTATTCCTGTTTTAAAGAAGGTTTTACAAATTACAATGTTATAAGACGATACCGCCAGAGGAAGAATTAATATCCACAGAGTGTCCTTTAGCTGTAAAATGTTTGAATTCACCACATAGGAGGATATCATACCACCGCTAAATAACATGGGAATAAAGATGACCCAAGTCAAAAATCCTTTTAACTTAAATTCAGAACGAGATAATGAATATCCCATGGCTGCAGTTAAGATAAGACCTATAATGGTTCCAAGTATTGTTACTAGTACAGAAACACCAAATGCTGTAAATATTGTACTTCTTTCATTCCAAAGAAATACATAGGCACTAGCAGAAAATGCTTTAGGAATAAAACGATATCCATATTGTGCTATAGATTCCTTGGAGCTAATAGATATCATAAGAACGAAGAAAAAAGGAATGATTGATACCAATGCAATCACAACAAACATAGCGTTAAATACTAAATTAACAAGCTTTGATACTCGATTTAATTTATAGTCGGTTTTTTCTTCTTTGTTTTTTTTAAATAAACTTAAAAATTTCATAATAATCTCCCATCTTTTCATTATCAAGTGTCACTTTAGATAATGGAGTAGTCATCATCAATCTTCTTAACTATCCAGTTAGCCAAAAGAATAGTTGCACAACAAGCCACTGATTGCATTAATGACATTGCCGAAGTCATGCCAATTGGTGTTGTTGATTTTATTGCATGATAGATATAAGTATCAAATGTAGATGCTACATTATATAAGGATGCTGGTATTTGTCTTGTCACTTGGAAAAAAAGTCCAAAGTCCGATGAGAAAATACTACCTACACTTAGAATAAACATCATAATAACAATCGGTTTCAATGAAGGAATTGTAATATATCTTACTTGCTTCCACTTTGTTGCACCATCTATTACTGCCGCTTCATAAAGGGTTGTATCTATACCTGTAATACATGCAAGATAAACAACAGTACCATATCCAACACCTTTCCACATTTTCATAAATACCAATATAAATGGCCAAAACTTAGGTTCCATATACCAGTTAATTGCTTCCTTTCCAAAAAACTTAAGTATGGAATTAAAAGCACCTTTATCTGGACTAAGGAAAGCATAGACAAAATAGCTTACAACTACCCAGGATAAAAAGTGAGGAAAGAACATTGCTGTTTGGTATAGCTTAGACTTGAATTTGCTATAAATCAGGCTTAATAAAATCGCCAATGTTACAGGCAATAAAATACCCAATATAATAAACACGACATTATACAGGATAGTATTTCTTAGTAGTAATAAAAAGTTATTTGATTCCATAATGTATTCAAAGTTTTGAAAGCCTACCCAATCGCTCTTTAATAAATTATATAAAAAACTTTTACCTGGATTCACTATCTTATATTGCTTGAAGGCAATAATAACACCGAACATTGGTAAGTAGCTGAACAAAACAAACCATACGAAGGTAGGAAGTGCTAAAAGAGATAATTCTGTATCCTCTTTCGTCCAACGCCTTTTTCTTCCTTTTAATTTCTTTTTTACATGTTTCTTCATATCGTTCATCCTCTCAAAATCTCCTATTCTTTTTATTTATACACAATTATCATTAAAA
>DUUM01000419.1 GCA_012841565.1 Candidatus Epulonipiscium sp.
AAGCTCACTTTCCTAATATTACAGTTATGTTACAAATAAGTTAATAAGTTAAGTGCCAGGCACCGGAGGGTTCTCAAACTTTCTTTTATTTTATAACTGTGAGATAATTTCCCTCTCCTTTATCTTTATGATAAATCTTTCTTAATTTTTCAATTCTACTATTTAACCAAAGACACTCTACTTCTCTATTCATATCAGCAAACTTTTCATAACCCTCTAAATACCAATAAATAACCTCCAAATAAGATTCTTTTCCCATTGAATCTTCTGGTTCTTTTAAATAGCCTGCTATCCAGCTTGCACTTACATTGGTTACACTTTCTACTATAGAGTTATTATTTAATAACCACTTAATAAAGTTCTTATCTTCCTCCATTATAGCAAGTCACACTCCCTTGGTATATTCATTAGGTTAACTAATAATGATTTCAATATACGGTAAATGTATTTACGAATTATAGACATATTTATAATTTAAGTACTAATGCACCATTCTAATTAACTTCACTTTAACCAACATCAAAATTCACCATAATTACATTATCTGGTTTCTTCTTAGTTCCTATCATAATATGAAATACTTCATCATAATGCCTTTTCCATGAATCAAGATTTGTAGCTATATGCGTTGGATCATCCACGATATTAAGAAGAACCAGTTTCACATTATAACCCTGTTTTCTTAGGTTAACTAAAAAGGCTAATCTATTCCCTAGTTGATAGTAATTGTCTATCCAGGTATTATCATAATTATGAAAAACAGCAAGAACATCATGTGCCTTTTGCATTGATTTAAATATCTTCTCTCTACTAGTTTCACTAGATGCAGCACACTTACTCTTAGTTTCTGCAACATGACCTTTAGCTTCTACCAGTAAAATACATCCCTTTTCGTCTATTCCTATAGCATCCCACCATGGACCGTTAGCAGGCCAAAATGAAAGATCAGCTTTTTCTAATCCTGGGATTTGTTTTGTCTTAAGTTCTCCATAGCTATCATTCTTCAATGGTGACAGCCATTTAATATCACCAATACTATTATCTTCAGTTTGTATAGTCTTTGATAAGGAACATCCGTCATCGATATTTATAAGAGTCTGCATCCAAAACTTGCTTCCTTTTTTTCCTCTACCTTTTGATGTATTACTTGCCATCTCATCACCTCATAACCTTTTTATTTAATATGTAATTAAGCAATTATGCTATCCCTAGACTCTGTCGGCTATATTTAATTTTACAAGTTGGCCTTTATAAATTCTGTAGGAAAGCTATCACCCCTTACTATAATTAAACCTAACCCCCAAACAACACCTGCACTTTCTCATAACTCTCTACTGTTCCTATATCATATCTCATCCCTTTAAACTTAAATGCATAAACATCCTTATGTTTAATTAACCAGGGAATAAAGTTGCCTGGTGCATCGGGATTGTTGCCTTCACTGATGTACTTTTCAAATAAACCCAATGTATTCTTCTGATAAATATAAAACGGCGGGACTGCAAGGTTTGATTTAGGTTCCTTTGGTTTTTCTTCAAATGATACAACCTTGGCATCTTGATCTATTTCAACAACCCCGGTTCTTTTTAATTCTTCCTCATTATTTAATTCATGTACTGTTATACAGTCATGTCCTATTTCTCTATAAAAGGTTTCAAAATCTTTAAGTTCAAAGTCAAACAGGTTATCCCCAGCCATAACAAGAATATCATCTTCTATGTTCTCATTGTCTATAGCAAACTTAATATCTGCAATTGCCCCCAGCCGATTTTCATTTGATGTGGTAAGATCGTTTAGCACTTTAATCTTCTTTGGACTTTTATAACCATCTACCCAATTAACGAACTGCGCGTAAAATCTGTCATTAGATACTATCCTAAAAGTTAGATAACCTGTACTCAAATTAAAAAGCCGATTTCAGACCAAGCTTTTCAAGATACATGTTATCCCTTTTTGTTATCTCGGTAGTACAACGTTTGGAATGTAATGTTGTAGATATTTCAACTCCTTCTATCGTATCAAACCATTGAAGTTGTAAATAGATCGGTGTGTTATCAAGCCAGCTTTTGAGCTTTTTCTCCAGATCTAGGTTTAGTTTTAGGTCGTGGTCGTGGTCTCCGTTGGAAACTCCAAGTGATAGCTTCATCTTCCTTATGCACTCGCTAAGATATTCGTGGTAGCAAAGCAATATGAACTGCACAAACATTCTCCCCCGAAGTGTATCGGCGTCCCAAACTCTGACACGCATACCATCCGCATGTTGCTTCGATGAACGAAAATAATCCTCAATATGCTCTCTCTTTCTGTATTTTGAAAGAGCTTTAAAGGTATCCTTCTCGCTGTTGGAAACTAGTGTGAAATAACCATGATATTTCTTAGCCTGAGCACATGCCTTTTCATTAAAATTGATTACTGTTTTCTTGCCCCAGGTCCTGATGATGAAATACTTCTTTACCTTCTTCCGGGCAGCATCGTTCAAGTCATCTATAGACGTACCCTCCTCAAGCTTTTTCTTAAGTGATAGTAGATCCCGTTCAAATGATTGGTCCTCGTCAACTTTACGGGTTGCGTTAAAGAATATATGTAGATAAACTCGGCGAGAAAAGATTTCTTCATCCCCCTGTTCTGCCCTGCTTTTTTTATTAGCATACTTACGTACCTTGATAAAATCACGCATGAGGATAACTGTGATGCCATGTGTCGTTGGATCATATGGACAGACACTCGATAGCTTGTCCATATCATTATAGTGTGCATCTATTTCTGACTTGATCCATTTGAGACCAGTCTTGGCAAGCGTAATGAAATCAAAGTGAGCCTGATACATTTCGGATATATTTTGTTCAGAATAGTACCCGTTATCAGTAATTATTTCAGCACCAGACACGCCAAGTGCAAGTAGTTGACTTAAAGCATTTCCGATAGTTAACACGTCCGGCAAATCTCCCGATTGTTTGGTAAAAGCAATAGGCTGCCTGTTCTCAAGCGAATATAGCGCAAGGTACTTAACAGTCTTCAAACCGTCGCTTGCTTTGTTAAAACCATATCTGGCTTCCAATTGATTCTCCGAGTAAGTGGAGATCGTCGTTGAATCATAAGCGATTCCTGCACCTCCCTTTAACACATCACATCTGCTTTTGAAAAAACTTTGCTGCAGGCTTTCATCAAGCCCTACTTCCTTAAACAGCCTGTGGTAAACCTCTTCAGAGAGACCTTCTCTATAGGGTAAAGGATGATTATACTGCCAGGTCGCAATACCTGGCAAGCTTTGACCGTCTGTAGCCAGGAGATACCTAGCCAAAGATATAATCTTCTGTGCAGTGCCAACATCAGTGCTTGCATATAAAGCGTCATCTATTCCAGAGACCTTGCCTATATGGTCAATAATATTCATCATGCCAATTCGTTTGCGTGAGGCGAGAACCTTATCCCCTGTAGAAACAACGTTTTGCAAAGCGCTATTTGGGATATTTTGATGATAATTAGATTTTTTGTTCCGTTTTGGCCTTGTTGGTACCGGAATTTCTGTTCCTTTTGGAATTTTGGATAACAACTTTGTAGAAAGAACCTTATTGTATTTTTTCTCTGGATCATATAAGGTTTTACGTTCAAGAACGTAGATATCTCCATTCTTCTGCTGATTATGAATAATGCGGGTTTTGACCTCGCCAGATGCTTTTTTCGACATTTGTGTTCCTCCTGTTTGAGTATATATTTATTATAACATATACTCAAACGGAAAGCAATAGAAAACGCTTTAAAACCAATGGTTTTAGGAGATTTAATTAAAGAAATTCCTACTCATTTGGATTTGAGTAAATGAAATCAAACTTTTAGGGTTGTAAGTAAACAGCAAAAACCTTGTGAAAAGAAGGGTTTTGTAATATTTTTTTTACTATAGATAAATACTTTTGCTTATAGGGGAGTTTCATAATCCTTTTACCCTCATCTGATAATTGATATATTATTAGTCCAT
>DUUM01000420.1 GCA_012841565.1 Candidatus Epulonipiscium sp.
TCGATTAGCTTTTCAATACTATGAAGGTTCCGATCATGATCGTGACTATGATCTCCATGATCATAATCGCTATGGGTATGTTCGTGGCCGTGATGCTCGTGGTCATGGGCCTCGTGGTCATGATGATGGTGATCATCTTCTAATATCACATTTACATCTGTCCCCATAATTCCATTTTTATCTTTTTTACTAATTTCTATACGGTACCCATCCGCCTTTAATTTTTCAAGCCCTTGTAAAAGGGTTTCTTGTTTTACTCCCAAATCAAGAAATGCTCCTAAAGCCATATCTCCGCTAATTCCGGCAAAACAATCCAAGTACAACGTCCTCATGTTGTTTTTCCTCCTTATTGATCTTCATTATAACTTAATTTATTAATCATACTAGCTGTATACCCTGCTCCAAATCCATTATCAATATTAACCACGCTAACGCCACTTGCGCAGCTATTTAGCATGCTTAAAAGGGCGGCAACACCTTTAAAACTAGCTCCATATCCAATACTTGTGGGAACGGCAATCACTGGTTTATCTACAAGGCCTCCCACAACGCTAGCAAGGGCTCCTTCCATTCCTGCCACCACAATTACTACATTTGCACTTAGCAGCTGATCTAAATTGGCTAACAAGCGGTGAAGTCCTGCTACTCCTACATCATATAATCTTTCTACTGTGTTTCCTAGGGTTTCAGCCGTTATAACTGCTTCTTCGGCTACTGCAATATCTGCTGTCCCGCCTGTTACAACAATAATTTTATGCTTTGTTTTAGGCATTTCCACCCGTTTGACTACAACACATCTTGCTAAAGGATAATACCTTACATCCTCTGTAATCTCACGAATAGCCTCATAAACTTCCTGACTTGCCCGTGTTCCTAAAATATTCACATCCTCATGCTCTAGCATATGGGTAACAATCCCTTGGATATGCTCAATCTCCTTGCCTTCACAATAAATAACTTCTGGATACCCATTACGAAGGGCCCTGTGATGGTCTATTTTTGCATAACCAAGCTCACCATAAGGAAGAGTTTTTAATGTTTTTAAAGCATCTTCAATACTTATATGATTGTTTTTTACACTTTCTAATAAAGTGACTAACTTTTCTTTTTCCATCTTTTCACATCCTTATAGAACCTCATTCATACTCCCTACCCGATATCCACCTAAATCCAGGACGACATATGTAAAGCCTATTTCCTTGAAATATGCAATAGTCTGGGTTTTAAAATCTGGACTTAAAAACCTAGCTTCTTCTTCTGGGATAATTTCAATCCTTGCAATATCATGATGATATCTTACCCTAAATTGTGTAAATCCATGATCAAATAAATAACTTTCTCCCTTTTCTACAAGTGCTAGCCTTTGTGGGGTAATTTTTACACCATAAGGTATACGCGAAGCAAGGCAGGCCATAGATGGCTTGCCCCACGTAGGCAAATTAAGCTGTTTGGATAAGGCTCTAACTTCTACTTTCGTTAAGCCAACTGCCTTTAAAGGACTGATTACTCCCAGTTCCTTAAGAGCCCGCATCCCTGGCCTATAATCAAAAACATCATCTGCTATCGTTCCATCTGCTACATAATTCATTTTATATTCAGTCGCTACATTTCTTATATTGGTAAAGATAGCTTTTTTACAGTAATAACATCGCTCTTTATCATTTTCAACAAATTCCGGGATATTATATTCATCCGCATCAATAAATAAATGTTTCACACCTATCTTTTTAACAAATTCCTTAGCCTCTTCCATTTCCCTTTTCGAATACATAGAAGCCTGCAAAGTTATACCCATGGCCCTATCACCTAATACCTGATGGGCCACATACAGTAAGAGGGTGCTGTCTACTCCCCCGGAAAAAGCAATACAAACACTTTCTAGGCTAGCTAATTTCTGTTTTAAATCTTTATATTTTTGCTGTAATATCATATGCGTTTCCAATATAGTTCCCCCTGCTATTGTTTCATCTTTTTAACATCTCCAAAATTTCATCTTCCGCCACTGGCTTACTTAGCAAATACCCCTGCAAAGAATCACACCCAGACTCATGTAAATAGGCATACTGTTCTTCTGTTTCTACGCCCTCAGCAAGTACCTTAAGTCCTATTTCTTGTCCTAGATTGATAATAATACTAAGAATTACTTTATGCTCCGGTTGTGTACATATTGTATCCACAAAGGACTTATCAATTTTCAGCGTGCTAAGAGGAAGTGTATTTAAATAATTAAGGGAAGAGTAGCCCGTCCCAAAGTCATCAAGGGCCACTTTAACCCCTTTTTCTTTTAACACACCCAATTTATCAACAATTAGTTTAAAGTTTTTGATTAACATGGTCTCTGTCATTTCTAATTCCAAATACTGGGGATCTAAATCATATTTGTTTAAAACTCCCAAAACCATCTCAACAAAATCCTCTTGCAACACTTGAAGCAAGGAAATATTAACGGCTATTGTATACTCCTTATGCCCTAAAGCATGAATATTTTTTATAAACTTGCAAGCAGTCTCAAGTACCCATTTGCCTATAGGGATAATCATATGGCTCTCTTCTGCCACTTGAATAAATTTATATGGCATCACCCACCCAAGCTCTTTACTATCCCACCTAA
>DUUM01000421.1 GCA_012841565.1 Candidatus Epulonipiscium sp.
AAAGTCTGTATTTAACCTATATCCTCCTACCCTTTCGTCAAAGAGATGCTTGTCTGCTGAAGATATTATTTCTTTTGCCTGATCTTTAGTTGCCACCTCCGACATAATGGTAAATACCTGGCTAGTAAGCATCATTCGAACATTTCCGTCTCTTATACCTTCTACTTTTCTACTCTCATCGTCATAATAGCCATTAAACCAGCCTGACCCATCATTATCAGTTATCCATTCGGTTTTGCGAATATGTTCTTTTATCCACTTAGCTTTATTCCTTAGACTTTCTATTGCCTTCTCGCAAGGAATGTAAGCTTTTTTACCAGATATACTTGAAAAGCAGCTATGACAATACTCATATAGTAGTTTGTTTTTCTTAATAACATTGTTATATAGACTTTCGTCATCAGTAAATAGTACTTCCATTTCCTTAGCTATTTCTATAGAGTTTATTTTATAGTTTTCTTGCAATTTACTAATTAAGTCTGCTAATTCCTCTAAATTACCAGCATATGCAGCGGTAAATGCAACACTTTCACCTCTGTTTTTTGCCATATCAAGTGCATCATTCCAATCAGCACCTCTTAAACGAATATGATTGTTTTCTCCTACCTCATAAAACGCAGTAAGGTTTTCTAATAATAAGTGTTCTAGAACCGTTCCATAATAAGGATTTCCGGAAGCATCTAACAATAAGGACTTTTCTGAGTTATCAAAACTTTTATCAACTTTACTTCCTCTTACTACTTGCTGGTCTTTAAAATAAGTATTTTCTTCTAAGAGAATTAATAAATCTCCTGTTTGATCTATGTATAGTTTGGTTGTTATGCAAGGCCATACACCATGATCCATCCAAACTCTTGTGATATTATTTCTATCTGCTATAAATTCTCCAGGACTTTCACCTATAATAGTTGCATTAGTACCGTCAATCCGAACTCCTGCAAAATTATTAAGTAACAGCTCTTTTACAGTATCTGGATCCATTATTATAAGTGCTAATAGATCTTGCCATAGATCTCGCCATCCCCTTCCACCTTTTCCGTAATCGTGATGCGGTAGGAAAGAACATCCAAATAACTTTCGAAGGCTTGGTTGAATACTTACCCAGTACATAAAGTTATCAAAATCCGAGTTTGAAGTTTGATATGACACATTACATTTTTCTTCCCAGTACTTTACTGTAGATTCTAATTTTTCATTAATCTTTTTTTTGCTGTTAAAAGCTTTAGTTATATTATCTACATTTGTAATTATCGCTTCAGATTCTTCATTACTATCAATCATCCCAATCAAGATGATGTAGGATTTTTCCTCTTGTGGTGAAAGTACAATATCATTAAATTTAATCCCTCCCATTGCTTCGTATCCCTCAATGGATTGGCCAGAATTGATGGGGGGCGAATTGCTAATAATCGCTTCTGGCCATTCAAAGCTCCCACCCTCTCCTATATACTTTTCAACAATCGGATAAAATCCTGCTGGTTTTTCTCCATCATCAGTTACACCGCTCACAAAGTAGCTTGTATTATTTTTCTTATGGCCTCTTTCATCAAATGTTAAAGTAGGTCTTACGGCCACACCATACTCTGTCGTTTTTATTCGATGCAAAAGAGATGTCACATGTCTATGGTCCCTTATGTTGTCTGCACTTCTCCCATATATGGGAATGGCAGCAGTTGGACTTATCAAAGTTGCACTTAATCCTGTGTTTTTGATCGTAACCTGCATTATTTCAACGTTTGGTGAATTTAATTTTTCTACTGGAACAAATGATGTGATTTCAGATTGCAATTCATATTCCGAAGACTTTCTAGTTAGCTTATGCCACAAAACACCTGCTTCTAAATAAGTTTCTTCTTTTTTTTCAGTAAATTTATTACTCTGCTCTTTTGCTGAAGCACCTGTGGCAGACCATATGCCCTTTTTATCCACATGACACCAAAAGTTTCTACTCGATTTATTATTATGTAAATTCTCTACAGATACCGGTTCTAATATAAACTGATTTTGTCCT
>DUUM01000422.1 GCA_012841565.1 Candidatus Epulonipiscium sp.
GACTATTTTTTTAGTTGTACCTGTGGGACTGAAATATATTAAATTTATTTTTTTATCCATTAATTCTTACCTCCTTAAAATTTATAAAAAAAGGGCAGAAGAGCTATTTAGATGCTCGCCTACCCTTTTTAAACAAGTTCTTTATACTTTAAATTTACTCACTAAGGTAGTAAGGTCTTCACTCATTTGTGCTAATCTATCTGAAGCATCATTAATGTCCATCATTGATCTTGATGTTTCCTCTGTGCCTTTTGCTATTTGACTGGAACCTTCAGCACTTTGATTAATGGTGGTTGTTACTTCTGTAATTGAGCGTGTAACCTCTTCTACAGCATGGAGAACCTCTTCTCCCATTCTAGCCGCGTTACCTGTGATTGTGTTAAAGTCATTAGCATCTCCTTTATATTGAGCTGCTGTTTCAGAGAATTTTTTATAATCATCACTCACATCTGTATTCATATACCTGAGTAATTCATTGGCATCATTAATTAAAGATTCAATGTTATTTTGTACTTGTTCTGTAAGATCTTTTATATTTTCAACAGTTTCTGTAGAATCCGAAGCAAGTTTTCTAACTTCCTCAGCTACAACTGCAAATCCTTTACCCTGCTCTCCTGCTCTTGCAGCCTCAATAGCCGCATTAAGTGCAAGTAAGTTTGTTTGATCTGCAATAGCTGCTATCTGGTTTGCCATATTTGAAATTTCATTAACAATTTTAGCTTTTTCAATACCTTCTTTTAAGCGTACATCTAAATCAGTGTAAATAGATTGTGCTTTTCTTTGACTATTTTCTACATCTATTTGTATTGCTGTTGCTCGTTCTGAAGTTTTTATTGCTGATTTATTACCTTCAACCATATTTCTAACTAATTCAGAAGAAGAAGCATTCATTTGTTGACTAGATGCTGCTATTTCTTCAGCCGCAGCTGATACTTCTTCTAGCCCTGCTGATATTTCCTCTGTAGAAGCTGAAACTTCTTCCATATTTGCTGATGAACTTTCAGCAGTCGCAGACATTTCTTCACTAGAGGCTGCAAGATCTTGAGCTGAGTTTTGAATTTCTGAAATGGTCTGCCTAAAGCTCTCAAGCAAAGTTGCTAAGGCTCTCGATAAATCCCCTACTTCATCTGGCTGTTTAAGAAATTCTTCGTCTACTTCTTGCGTTAAATCACCTGATGCCATCTGTGTAGCGAGTTCACTGGCTAAAATTATTGGTTTTGAAATTGCCTTACTGATATAAAGAGCAACGGCAATACCAATAAGAATGAAAAGTAACCCACCTGCTATTATTCCTTTTCGTAGGCTTTTTATACCAGCTAAGACATCGTCTTCAAGTGCTCCTACCCCAAAGCTCCATCCCGTTAAATCCATTGGGTGGATACCTACCATTCTCGTTACACCTTCAGAGTCATATTTTATAATACCCGAAGTATCTGTGCCAAGTTTTTTAATCTCTATACCAAGTTCTTTATTTAAACCATTTTCTTCTATGTCCTTGTAAACATTTACTTGTTCCATTACTGCTTCATGATTCGGCTGAGCATAAAAAGTTCCATCCTCACCCAAAATATATGCTAAGCCATTTTCGCCATAACCCATGGAATCAGTAACATCTGTTAAAGCATTTCCAGGTCTTCTAACTACAAGTACTCCAGCTATATTTCCGGAATAATCATAAATTGGTGATGCATACATTAACA
>DUUM01000423.1 GCA_012841565.1 Candidatus Epulonipiscium sp.
AAAGATTATGTTCATCTGCGTGACCTAGTATCTTTCTAGCATCTTCTAAAGACATTTTATTATTATATAACTCTCCTACTAAGGGATCTGTGGCCTTTGCACCGTTATGGGCAATAATAGGTATACTGATACCCATTTTTTTCATTACTCTTTCAGCTGACCTATGGGTACGTCCTGTTGCAAATACAAGATGTATTCCTTTATCAATTAACTCTTTTAACTTTAAAGCAGTCAGTTTTGAAAAATTACTCTTATCATCTAAAAGCGTCCCATCCATATCTAGGGCTATTAATTTAAAATCCTTCTTCACACTATTCCTCCTAAAGTTTTATGCAATCACTGCAAAGACAAATAAAAGCAAACATGCAGCGTAATATAAAAGCATTCCCACATTCCAATAGGTTAACTTTTTTCTAATTTCAGGATCAATTTCAGTTTCTTCTGCTTCTAGTTTTACTTTTTTAACGTTTACAATAAATAAGATAATCCCTACAATAAACATTATTATTATAAATAATCCAGAGATCCCTATTAAGATATCATTCCCACTTAAGGCTAATGCTGGCATCATAACAGAACCTAACATATTAATGACAATATGAAGGATCACCGTATACCGAATGGTATTTGTCTTAATTGCAATATACCCAAAAAACAACCCTAACACAAAAGCATAAAAAAACTGTGATAAGTTACCATGAAATAGGGCAAACGTAAGAGCTGTAAACCAAATGGCTGTTTTGTCCCCATACCCACGCAACTTATTTAAAAGAACACCCCTAAACACAACTTCTTCAATAATAGGGGATAGTATACCAACAAAAATGATTGTAGCAATCATACCAGAGCTATCCAGCACTTCCATTAACGGATTAAGCACATTGGCTCCTTTTATCAAACCAATTATTGCGTTAATAGCTAGACCTACAATATTAAAAATATAGACTGCTGCCATACATATAAAAAACATAACAATCAGATGACCCAAAGACATTTTCTTTGTTTCTCCTTTTGGCCCATCTGGAACCTTTTTCATCATCCCTAGAAATATTGGAAATCCTACACAGTAAAATGGAATACCAATAAGAATCCCTATAAACCATGGACTATTTTCCATCCCTGGCGCCACTTGACTAATAAGTGCCCCTAAAATAAGTTGCACTACTATAACTGCTAATACCATTGCAAAAAGTGCAAACCCTATTTTTACAAGCACTCTTTTTCTTTCCACTATTCCATTTTCCATTGTTTCATTTTCCATTATTATTTCCCCCTCACATTTTTACCCACTTATTTGCCGAATACAAATATAAATATTTTTCTTTTACAATATTCTTTGTAATATCCTCAATTGCCCTGGCGTAAATTTCAATCTGCTTAGCATACTGTTGTTTTATCCGTTCTATGGCTTCACCTCTCCCATGTCCTTCCGGTACATAATCTGTTTTATAATCTACAAGGGTATAGCCGTCCTCTTCTTCAAAAAAGCAGTCAATGACTCCTTGCACCATAATCTCTTCTTGATAATCTTCTTGGAAACTTGTAATAATTTCTCCTGCATCCATTAAAAGAACAAATTGTTGCTCTTTATAAGCATTTTTCGAGCTTCTAAGTCGCTGGGTAACAGGGTGCTGAGCAAAGTCTATCACTCGTTGTAGATTTATCATCTCAAATATAGCATCCTCTACTTTTCCTTGCAAAATCATATCTCTAATCTGATCCTTAATGCTTTCCTGATCTTGACAGTTTTCTAAATCCAAATGCTGAAGCACATTATGAATCATGGTTCCCCTCTCAGCAGGGGTATGCTTTTGCTCTTCTCCCAT
>DUUM01000424.1 GCA_012841565.1 Candidatus Epulonipiscium sp.
AATCCATTAACATTGCTTATAAAAAAATCGGAGTACTTAAAAAAACCTAGTAAGGATAGGTTAATTGTAATGGATGCAATCAGTGCTAGCTTGGCAATTTTAGTATCCCTATATTTATCAATTATTAAACTATTTATATAATCTGTGACAGAAGAAAAAACCAGCAATAGTACATACTTTGGCTCTCCGTAAAAATAGAAAAACAAGCTCCCAATAAGCAGAACTGTATTCTTTAACTTATTCGGAACTACAAAATAAATCAATAATAAAATAGGTAAAAAGTAATATAGAAAACTGATACTTGAAAATAACATTATCTTATTCTTTTAAACTCAAGAAACTATCTTGGATAGCTTTTGAGTTCTCATCCATAATTAAAATAACGAGATTTCCAATATGATCAGTAATAATATTATTTTCTTCTACTCCTACACAAATCCACTTTCTACCATCCACATTTTCTTTGATCCTACTTTTTATGGCTTCAACATCTTGACCTTCAGATACCCTAAGGAGTACTACTGAATGTGCTTGAGATGACATCATTGGCTCTGAAGCAAGTGCCTCATCAAATTTTATATCATTAACCCCTAAGAAAAACTCGCTATTTTCAGCATTTACTTCTTGGGTCATCATTCCAGGAAGTTCAATATCTATGCCGCTATATATTTTTTCCATTATTTCTTCCAAAGTGCCACTTACTTCGCCACTACCTGTTGACTTTCCACCTGAGCAAGCTGTGACCCCTAATACCATAACCCCTAGTAACACCATTAAAATAACTTTTTTCATTTTTTTCATATGCGTCTCTCCTTGTTCATCATTTTATATTTTTCAAGTTTTGCTTGATAATTAGTTAGACGCAAACGCTTTTAGAAAGGTTCCTTACAAATTATGCCATTGATTGTGCGCATAAAGAAGCACCTCATATCAATATTGATACGAAGTGCTTCTATTGCAATGTTTACTCGTGGTCATGGTCATGATTGCAGACGGATTCTGTTGATTGTAGATTTCCTAGTAAGTAGCTTTCAGCTGCTGCTTTAGCATCTCCTTCTGCCCCAACAATAACTTCAATTCCTTTTTCATTAAAGATTTCTACTGCTCCGCCCCCCATACCACCGGAGATAATAACTTTAACGCCCATATCGTTTAAGAAATTTGGTAAAAAGCCCGGCTTATGTCCTGGATTTGGAATAGATTCACTCTTTACAATTTTATTGTCTTCTACATCATAAATATTAAAGTTAACACAATGACCAAAGTGGCCTGTTACGACTTGCTCTTCACTAGCTACTGCTATTTTTGTCATCTTATCTTCCTCCATTTGTTTTAATATCTGTCCTATTGGTTCAAACCATTTTCCATCATAACCCTCAATTTCTCCTCGATCACAGGCCGCTGCTATTTCCGGGTCAATTGGTAATTTGGCAAGGACTTTAATATCATACTCTTTCGCAATTTCTTCTATGTGACTTTCTCCAAAAATCTTGTAGTCTTTACCGTTATCTGGACATTTAAAATAAGACATATTCTCTACTAGACCAAGAATTGGGATATTCATCATGTTAGCCATTTTAACTGCTTTCGCTACAATCATTGATACGAGTTCTTGTGGTGAGGTTACAATAATAATCCCATCAACTGGTAGGGACTGAAATACAGTCAGTGGAACGTCTCCTGTTCCTGGTGGCATATCAATAAACATATAATCAACCCCCGGCCATATAACGTCTGTCCAGAATTGCTTAACTGTATTTGCAATAATAGGGCCTCTCCAAACCACTGGGTCTGTATCATTTTCAAGTAGGAGGTTAACAGACATAATGTCTATACCATTCTTACTTTTCAGGGGTAGCATGCCAAATTGATTAGCTTTTGCCTTTCCTTTAATACCAAATGCTTTGGGAATAGATGGTCCGGTTATATCTGCATCTAAAATAGCCGTATTATAACCCATTTTATTCATAGTGACACCCATCATAGATGTCACTAATGATTTACCTACTCCCCCTTTACCACTGACAACGCAGATGACTTTTTTAATACTGCTCATATGATGTGGCTTTTCGGAAAAGTCTATTTTCTCCTTTGTCCTATCTACGCAGTCCTCTAAACAACTTCCACAACTTTTATCACAATTTTCACTCATATCATTAACTCCTTTTAATTAAATTGTTAGGGCACTGCCTGTTGACAAGTACTCAATTTGATCCCCCATAATTACTTTTAAACGATTATATGCCTTTATACCTGTGCAATGACATGTATAATACTTGGTTTTTGTACCTATAAGATATTCTCCTATTTTATCAATTGTCTCATGTTTTTCGCCACTACCTGAGCGACTTGAAAGATGAAATCCACCGATAACATAATCCGGCATGCATCCTTTAAGTATCTTAAATTGTTCAATAATATTAATAATACCATTATGGGCACAACCGGTTATTAAAAGAAGTTTTCCATTTTCCTCCACTATAAGATTTTGCTCATGGTCAAACAAATCGGCCCTTACATCCTCGCCTTGTTTAATAATAAGTCCTTGGTTTGATAAGGGTCTTGGCACTTTAGTAACCGTATTAGAAAATACCATCATTTCTTCATTAACCATAAAATTATTGGATGTGAAGTTTATCTGATTTTCTTTACCAAATTTTTGATCTAGGCCTATATACTCTTCCTTACCATTAGAACGTGAGGCATAGTGATTAGCAAACGCATTTTGATGCAACAATACTTTAGCTGTTTTGTTTTGGTTTAAAAACGTTTCAAGTCCACCACCATGATCAGAATGACCATGTGAAATTACAAGAAAATCAGTATCTTTAATATTTACATTTAATTTTTTTGCATTATTAAGAAATAAATCACTTGCTCCAACATCAAATAATATTTTGTACTTTTGAGTTTCAATATACAAACTAAGGCCGTGTTCATTCCTAAATTCTTTTGATAGGCATGTATTTTCTACCAGTGTTTTTATGATCATAGGCCTAGTCCCCCGCTTCTTCAAAAAGCAAATCCATTGTATTATAATAAAGATCCCTAGCAGCTCTTCCTGATGGACAATCTATATCAACAATTGTCTGCCCATTATTGATGGCTGTTACAGCTTTTAAATCAAAAGGTATTTCACCTATAAAAGGCAGTTTTTGATTTTCACAAAACAGTTTAATCTTTTCTGTCTTTTCTAGATTGGTATCAAACTTATTAATACAGATTGCAATCTGCACACCAAAGCCTTGGGCTGTTTTTATAATTCTCTCCATATCACTAATACCTGATATAGATGGTTCTGCTACAATGAGTACCATATCAACACCACTAAGAGAGGCAATAACAGGGCACCCAATCCCAGGGGAGCCATCAATAATGGCAACATCCGCATTAACCTTAATGGACTTCATTTGTTTCTTTACTTCCGTCACTAGAAGACCTGATGTACCGCTTCCCATTTTAAGCTTTGCTGTTGAAAACACTTTATTCTTTGGGGTATAGAGCATTAAGTCACCATCTACTGCTGGTTTTAACGTTACAGCGCCTGCTGGGCAAACAAACTCACAAACCCCACATCCTTCACAGGCAAAGGGTTTTACTTCATAGCCATCTTCTGCTGCAATCGCATCGAAACGGCATTTTTGCCGACACAAATCACACTCAATACATAGGTCCTTGTTTATTTTGGCTTTTGGCATGCCATTGTAATCTGTTTTTTTAGGTTCAGTCGTTTGACCTGTTATAAGGTGCAAGTTAGGGGCATCAACATCACAATCCGCATATGCTTTCGCATCTAATATCCTTATAAATGCACTGGCTATGGTTGTTTTACCTGTTCCGCCTTTACCACTAAGAATTAGAAGTTCTTTCACCTTGCACCTCCCCCATAACCGTTTCTAATAGATTAGAAAACAATCTTTTATACTTTTCATTTTCTCTAGCCACTATCATACCATTTGAGTTTAATGTTCCAAGTTCATAATCATATGGAATTCTCTCTAAAATCTTGACTCCTTTTTCAGAGCAAAATTGGTCTACAAGATTTTCCCCTTCTAGGCATTTATTAATAACAATCCCAAAGGGTTTATTAAATAGTTTAACCAACTCATATACCATCTCTAGGTTATGAACACCAAATATAGTAGGCTCAGCTACTAAAACGCAATAATCCGCATCCTTAATACTCTCCATAACACTACAAGCACTGCCTGGTGGGCAGTCAATAAAGGTCATCACATCAGCGCCAGATTTTCTATTGTTCGCTAACAATTTATCAATAATTGGAATTCCTGCTGCTATACCTATATTTAATATTCCTGTGTTCACGTCCACATGGTGTGACTTGCCTTTTTGAATCCTACCGATTACTTTATCTTTTTCACTGATTGCATTTTGAGGGCAAACAATACGACACCCACCGCAAGAGTGACATACTTCTTCAAAGACAACTACTTTATCCTTAATATAAGCAAGTGCATTAAATTTACAAAAATCAACACACTTTCGACATCCATGGCACAGCGCTTGATTGACTATTGGAATTTTAATTGAAATGTTTTCTTCCTTAATATTTTCAGGTTTAAAAAAGAAATGACCATTAGGCTCCTCAACGTCACAATCTAAGTAGATAGACTTTTTTGCCACTGCAGCTAAATTAACCGATACGAGTGTCTTGCCTGTGCCCCCTTTACCACTTAGCACAGCAATTTTCATCTTAGTTTCCCCCGTGTCCATGAAATCCAGGGTGAGATTCTTCTAGTAAAGAAAGATCTCCTGCCACAAACGCATCTATGTTTTCCTGTGCTAAAGCTTTTACGGTTTTATATAATTTTATGTCACCGGCTTCTAATACATCAACAGCATTTTGTCCACATCTTGGCGTCAATAGGATGTTTGCATTTTGATCTACAATTGCTTGTGCTGCTTTAATTCCTGCGCCACCTGCACTTGCTGCCCCTGCATTATCAATAAATGTACTTTCTTTTGTATCTGTATCATAAATTAAAAAATATGGCGCACGTCCAAAGGATATACATACCCCTGTACACATATCTGCTGTGTCTACTGGTATTGCTATTTTCATCATCATTCCTCCATTTTAGTTTCTTGTTTAGTTTCTTTCATAGCATACATACGTCTACGACATCCGCGTCCACAACCATTTTTACGTCCATCACAAATCTCGTATTCTCCACCTTGAATCATAAGTGTCTTGCCCTCTACTAATGATATGGCTAGCTTTTTTCTGGCTTCGGCATAAATACCCTGAACAGTGGTACGAGCTACACCCATTTGCTTGGCACATTCTTCTTGGTTAAATCCCTCTAAATCTATCAATCTTATAGTCTCATATTCATCCACTGTCATGGTAACAAATTGGCTTGGATCTCTTTCTAAGCCAAGAGGACCAAATCGATTGCTCTCTGGCAGCGAACATACTTTTCGCCACTTTATAGGTCTTGCCATAGTATCATCCTTTCTTTGCGGCAAAAAAGCAGGAGGGCCCTCCTGCTTTTTTGCCTTTAGTTTATAAATTATTTAATGCTTCATTTATAAGATTGATTCTCTGTTGAAACAATTCTTATTATTGACATATGTCATCTATATCTCCATTATACGCCATTCACGACATATGTCAATAACTATTTAAAAACCCGCTTCATTACCATATAGTGGAACTGTTACCACCATTACTTTCCCGTCCTTAAATACTCTGCGCCTTACATACTCTATTTCTGGAAATGTTTTTTTATATTGTTTGGCTATAGCTAATGGCATAGGTAATTCTTGGATTACACCATCTATAATCATTACAAACACTTCTTTGTCGGCATCATAAGTTCCTACCTCAACAATTGAGACCTCTTTTTTTATTGGAAAGTATATATTCAAAAGCTTTAGTGAGTCTTCTGGTGATTGTAAGTCCTTTAGGGTTTCTAGTTCTGTATTTTTATACTCTACCATAGCTGACACACTAGGTACATAACAGCTCTTTTTATCTTTTAATAATTGAGAGATACCTTCTACCATAGGTTCATTTTGTCTTTTGTATTCTACTATAAAATCATCCCGGCCTAGGTATAGCTTTTTGAATACCCTACACCTGTTTTTATAGGCTTCTGAGGTTTCAAATTCGTCTTTTATGGGGTAGCTAGGTGTAGCTTCTAGTTCTCCTCCAAACAAATGCCTAATTATCTTATCAACATGATTATGGGTCTGATTTTCTATTTCTATTAGAACCTGTTTAAAATGGTCAGGTGATATTAGTTTTTGATTGAGCTCTGATAATTTATCTTCTTGTGATACCTTATAGGAAAAAAAAGATCCTTCTTGACCCGTTTTAAAAAAGTTAATCCGATCATCTATTTGCTTAAGGTCTACTTTACTTTTTATTTTTTTAAGTATCTCTAAGGGATTTTCTTTTTTATTTCCAAAGTTTTTATCGCATGCAAACCCAATTAAATCTACAAAGTTATGACCAAAAATATTCGCTGGCATTAGCAGTAAGTCTACATGACTTAAAGCTTTAAGTATTCCTACTAAATCTGCCTCTAATGCAAAATAGGAAAGCGCACACATACCGTATTCATCTTTGTAGTTCCAGATATCTGGGTGGCTTTCAAAAATATCATATTGCTTATTTCTAACCGTATTTCTTATTTTTTCATGGAGTTTTTTAGTCGTTTTCTTAAGAATCCCATCTAATTCCACTCTTAGTATGGGATCCTCAAGCTGCAATATTTTTTCTTTTGCTTGCTTTAAATTATTACTGGAAATTGTGAGTAGAATCTTTTCTCTTTCTAAAGAATATAAAGGTTCTATTTTGTAAATCTGCTCAACCGTTTGTTCTGCCTCTAAAAATTTCTCGCTTTCTAAAAGCAAATTTAACTTATGGAGATGTTTTTCAAGTGTTTGCTTTTTAGATTCTTCCATAGTTCTTCTAAGTATTTCTATAGCATTAGTACGTTCTGTTTCCAGATTGGAATACCTGTCTTGCTTGATTGCAACTTCTAGTAATGGAGCTGCCTTTCTATAATAAACAGGGTTTCTCTCCTTTAAAATATCTAGTTCTTCCTGGGCTCTAGAAAACATTTGTTCCTTCATAAAAACTTCAAATGATATTTCACGGGTTTTAACTGACTTGTGCTTTGGCAATAAAAACAAGCCTTCATATTTATTAAGCCACTTAATAATCTGGTGGTATTTCCCTTTCTCAAATAACCTTATTAACGATTGTTCTACACCTTGCAAACCACTTCTATAGTAAGTTTCATATATAATAGATGATTTTACAATTTCTAGTCTTAGTTCAGCTATAAAGTTATAATAAGCTTCTTTAATTTCAATTTCCCCTGCTTTATCTAATATAAAAATTACATTAGCTTTAAGACCTTGATTGGCGGTGGACTCGATCATCTCTATATAATCTAATTTTTGTGGACTTTCAAGGACTTCTCTCCAGTATATGCCTCTATTTGTAAACACCATTCCATCTTTAGCTGAGCCAAATAAAGTTGCATCATAAATAAACCACACTTTTTCATCTTTAATATTATGAAGTACTTTAACATTTTCCACTTTTTTGGATGAAATTGCACTATTATTTAATCCGTGAACCGAGCTCTTAGCAAAGTGTTTTAATATGACTTGTTCTAGTTGTGATTTTAATTGATTCATGGGAAGCCCCCCTTAATTTTAAAACCCTTTAACCTGTCTGTTAACTGTATCATATTCCATTAATACTGAATACACCTTTACACTATTTAGGAACTGTCCCCCAAATAACCTGACCATCCTTAATAATCCTACGTCGAACAAATTCTATCTGATGAAATGTTTGCCTAAATTCCTTTGCGATGGATATGGGCATGGCTATCTCTTCTACCTGGTCATTGGCTTTGATTAAAAAAACTTCTCTTTCTGCATCGTAGATACCTAATTCTACCGTTAACACTTCTTCTTGAGCCGGAAAATACAACTCTAAAAGTGCTAATATACCCTCTGCCGTTTTCAAGGATTTTAAGGCCTCTAAGTCTTTGTTTTTATACGCTACTAATGCTGATATCTTTGGTATAAAACAACTCTTTTTATCCTTTAATAATGCCATAATACTTTCTACCATAGACAGGTTTTGTCTTTTATATTCCGCTATAAAATCAGCACGATCTAAATACTGTTTTTTAAATAACTTACATCTTCTTGTATAAGCCTCTGCCGTTTCAAATTCTTCTTTTTCAGGATAATCATCTAGGTCTTCTAATTCTTCTGAAAATAAATGCTTCATAATTTTATCCACATGATTATTCGTCTGATTGTCAATCTCAATTAAGACATGTTTAAAGTGATTGACTGACATTAGTTTTTCGTTCATCTCTGCCAGTCTCTCTTCTTGGGATAACTTGTATGAGAAAAAACAGCCTTCCTGACCCGACTTTAAAAAGTTAATCCTATCATTTATTTGCTTACAATCTAGTTTTTTCTGGATCTTATTTAAGAGATTTAAAAGATTATCTTTTCTATTTCCAAGAATTGGTTCATATGCAAAGCCAATGAGATCTATAAAATTATGACCAAAAATATTAGCTGGCATTAATAAGAATGTTTCATGTTCTAAAGCTCTAAGTATACCCTCTATATCGGCTTCTAAAGCGAAATAGGACAGTGCAGACATAGCATACTCATCTTTATGGGTCCAAAAATCTGGCCGACTTTCAAAAATATCATACCTTTTATTTCTTGCCGCATTTCGTATTTTCTCATTTAATCTTTTCGTTATTTTCCCTAAGGCTTGCTCTAATTCTAATTGTAACTTCAGATTCGAAATCTGAGCAATTTCTGACTTGGCTTTTTTAAAATCATAATTATAAATCGTTAGCAAAGTCTTTTCTCTCTCTAAAGGATATAGGGCTTCTATTTTATAAATCTGCTGAACTATTTGTTCTGCTTCTAGAAGTTGTTCCTCCTCTAAGAGTCTATTAAAATTATCAAGATAATTAATGAGTGTTGTTTGTTTTGATTTTACAACAGATTCCCGGATTTTTTCCATTTCAAACCCTTGCCTAATCTTTAATTGATCTTGATCTTTTAAAAGTGAAAAAGCCAAAGCATATTCTTCTTGTTCAATGGCCTCTGCCCTAGCTGCGCTTAGACTTTCAAAGTGAGCTTCTTTAATTTCTAGTTCTTTTTGGTTTAGATCTTCCTCTTCTAATATATTAAGACCTCTTTGTTCTTCAAATAGTATATAGGCTTCTTCATAATCTTGCATTTCTATGGCTTGGAGGCGTCGTATTTCTAAATTAAAATATTGTTCATCTTTAATAGCAAACTCTAGCAATGGGGCTGCTTTTCTATAAAAACTCGGGTTTTGATCTTTTATAAGATCGAGTTGTTCCTGGGCCTTTGAAAATATTTTTCCTTCTAAATAAGCTTCAAATAATACTTCTAGTATTTTAGCTGATTTGTGGTTTGGCTTTAAAAATAATCCCTCATATTGGTCTAACCAACCTATAATTTGCCTAAACTGCTCATTTTTCAAAAACTTGCTTAAGGTTTCTTCTGCACTTTTTAGGGCGCTTTTATAATACGTTTCATATATGATTGATGAGTCTATAAGCTCTGATCTTAGATGGCATATCAGTTTATAATAATTTTCTTTGAGCTCAAACTTCTCTTCTTGACCTAGAATAAAAATCCCTTTACTTTTTAGCTCCTTATTTGCAGTGGACTCTATTAGCTCCCTATAATCTAAACTTTCAGGACTACATAGTATTTCCCGCCAATAAATACCACTGTCCGTAAAGACCATTCCATCTTTAGCGGAACCAAATAAAGTTGCATCATAAATAAATAACACCTCTTCATCTTTTAGATTATGAAGGGCTTCCACATTCTCAAGTTTTTTGGGCGGAATGGGGTTATTGTTTAGTCCGTGAACAGAACCTTTAGGGAAATATTTGAAAATAATTTTTTCGAGATTTGCTTTTAATGGTTCCATGGCTCCCCCCTTATTTGTATAGTTGTTCCACTTCATCTGCTGTTGGTATAGATGCTTGGGCACCTTTTCTAGTAACAACAATAGCTGAAACCTTATTTCCATATTTAACAGCTTCTTCATAAGATTTACCTTGAGTCAGAGCTACAGTAAACGCCGCAGTAAAACAATCCCCTGCTGCTGTTGTATCAACGGCTACAACCCTTTCACTCTCAACTGCTATGACTTCTTCTTTACTGACTAATATGCTTCCTTTTTCCCCTAAAGTTACAATAACCATTTCAACACCCTTGTCTATTAAAACCTTAGCTGCTGTTATAACTTGTTCTCTTGTTTCTGTTTGCATACCCGTTAAAGTCTGTAGTTCTGTTTCATTCGGTTTCATAATGTTTACATTTTTAATCAGGTTTTCAGGTAAATATTGAGGTGCAGGTGCTGGGTCTAAAATGACCCTTTTTCCTTTTTCTCTAGCAATACAAGCGGCATATTCAACTGTCTCTAATGGAATCTCAAGTTGCATGACAACGCTGTCACAATCATCTATAAGCGCTATGTTATGGTCAATCATTTCTTTTGTAACACAATTATTCGTTCCTGCAACGACAATAATACTGTTATCACCATCTCGATCAACTGTAATAAACGCATTACCCGTAGGCTCATCCTTTATGACTTTAATACCTGACGTGTTGACACCAACGGATTCTAAGCTGCTAATTAGCGCCTTACCATAAACATCATCACCTACAGCTCCTATCATAGATACTTCTCCCCCAAGCTTGCCAACTGAATAAGCTTGATTGGCACCTTTTCCTCCTGGAACTAATTTTATATTCTTACCAAAAATAGTTTCTCCTTTTTTAGGCATTTGATCAACTTCAATCACAAAATCCATGTTTAAGCTACCAATAACTAAAATTTTACTCATCGAATCTCCCTTTCTATTTTTTAATATTTATTAATGAATTTATTTCTTCTTGGTATAAATCAAGCGTTAACCTGTCTGGTAGTGCTGGTTGCGTTCCTAAGTTTGTAATACTAATCCCAGCACTATAGGTTGCAAAACTAATCGATGAAAGCAGATCGTTACCCTCTCCTAAATAGACTGCTAATGCACTAATAAAGGCGTCTGCTGCCCCTGTTGTATCTAATGGAATGAAGTCTGCACTTGGAATATGAATAGCATATTTTTTGTTTTTTAAGTAACATCCTTTGCTTCCTAATGTAACTATTACATTTTTAACACCCTTTTGATACAAATAGTTTGCCTTTTCCTCTATTGTTTGCTGACCTGGTATTAATACGTTTATTTCTTTTCTATTGGGAATCATATAGTCAATGTTTTGTAAAATTGACTCCTCTAAGTTCATAACTGCCGATGGTTTTAAAATTATCTTTACGTTATTTTTAAGACATATAGCTACTGTATATTCTACTGTTTTCTTTGGAATTTCTGTTGATAACAAACAAAACTCGGCGCCTAAAAATAAGTGTTTAAATTTCTTGATTTGTTTTTGATCTAAATTTTGATTGGCTCCAGAATAGATAGCAATGGTGCTCTCCCCATTTTCTGCTACATTAATGTATGCTTTTCCTGATACCATGTTAGTATCAAAAATAATACCATCCGTTTTAACTGAGTTTTTAATTAAATTATTATATATTATTTTAGCATCACTATCATTTCCTAGACGGCCTATAGCATATACTACTCCCCCTAATTTTCCAGCGCCAACTGCCTGATTTGCACCTTTACCACCTGGAATTAAGTCTGTATCCGTTGCAATGGTTGTTTCCCCGTCTATAAGAATCTTAGGTACCTTGATGGTAACATCCATATTCATACTACCAACTACAATAATTTTTTTACTTTGTCCCCATTTTCCTTTAGGAGGCCTCTGCACACTGTCTCTTTTATTTAAAATTAAATCCAATTTTCTTATAGGTTGGGATAGTCTTTTTTTTCCTTCAACTAATTCTACTAACATTTCAATTGCTTGTTCTCCCATAGACGCCAAGGGTATTTCTACACCTGTTAAAGGTGGATTTAAAAACTCACTGATCGAGGCATCTAAGGTACTTATAACAGAAATGTCTTTAGGAATATTGACACCGCTACTTTGTAATGTTCCATATGTAGCACATGAAACCTCAGTATCACTGCATATAATAGCTGTAACATTCGTATTCATTAGTTTTTTTACACCTATTTGTCCTGCTTCTTTGGGTGTAAGTGCTACAAAAATATTTTCCTTTTCTACTAAAATTTCATTCTTATATAAAGCCCTTGCATAGCCCTTTTCAAAATCCGTATTCTCGCCCGTCTTATCCTGATCATATAAACATCCGATATTCCTATGTCCTAATTCAATTAAATAGTTAGTTGCTATAAATGCAGCTTCTTCTTGGCTGTAATATATGGAGGGGATATTTATATTCTGATTGTTTTGTAAAAGAAGGAGGGGTATCTTTTCCTTATCTGTATATTCCTTTATCCCGTCAATACGATGATTTAAGGATACAAGAATAATCCCTTCAACTTGTTTGTTAACTAAAATCTTCACAGCCTGTTCTTCGCTGTTCGTTTCTTGTCCTACATAACTTACCATTAGGCTGTATCCATTTTTTTTAGCAGACTGTTCTATATAATAGGCCAGTTCTTTACTTGCTTTATAGCTGTTAGGAACAACAAGCCCTAAGATATTTGTTTTTGTAGTCTTAGTATTTCTTATTTTTGAATAAGGAACATACTGACATTCCTTTACTACTTTTAAAACTCTTTTTCTTGTTTCTTCGCTAATATCTTCATCTTTTTTATTTAGAATCTTTGATACTGTAGATGCCGACACTTTTGCCATATCTGCGATATCTTTTATATTCACTGTATATCTCGTCCTCCTCGCGGGTTATTATTAATTGTGTGTTTTATATACTAAATAAGTTTCCTAAACCAATTTCTTATACTTAATATATGCTTTTCACCTTAGCATGTCAATACTATTAACTCAAAATAGCAAAAACTTGTATCAAAACTAATTTCAATGTAAAATAGCTTTATACACAGTTTCATATCTAATCACTTATAATTCAACAAGGAGGCTTCATATGAAAGTATTATTAATTGGTGGTACTGGAAGAATCAGTTTAGCAATCTCTAATCTTTTACTAACACAGGGGCATGAACTTTATCTCGTTAACCGTGGTAATCTTAACACAGAGCTTACCCCAGGTAATATAAATTTTATTAACTGTGATATTAACGACGAAGATAAGCTAAATGACCTATTAGATGGGATGACCTTTGATGTTGTAGCAGACTTTATTGCCTTTACACCTAAGGATTTAGAAAGAGATTACAGACTCTTTAAGGATAAAACAAAACAGTTTATATTTATCAGCTCTGCTTCTGCTTATCATAAGCCACCTAAAGACTACCTCATCACCGAGGGAACTTCTCTTAGTAATCCTTATTGGCAGTATTCTAGGGATAAGATTGATTGTGAGGATTACTTAATGAAAATGTATAGGGAACAGGGTTTTCCTATTACCATCGTAAGACCTAGTCATACGTATGATCATAAGTCTATTCCTGTAGGGGTTCATGGAAATAAAGGAAGTTGGCAAGTGATCAAAAGAATGCTCCAGGGGAAGTCTATTATTATTCACGGAGACGGCACTTCCCTTTGGACTTTGACACATAATCGCGACTTCGCTAAAGGTTTCGTGGGACTTATAGGAAATACACAAGCTATTGGTGAAGCTATTCAGATTACTTCTGATGAGAGTATAACCTGGAATCAAATTTATCAATCTATCGCTAACGCTCTAGGCGTAAGCTTCAACCCTTACTATGTGTCTTCTACTTTTTTAGGTGCTTGCAATTCTTATGATTTCAATGGAAATCTAATAGGGGATAAAGCTAACTGTGCGGTGTTTGATAATTCAAAGTTAAAACGCCTAGTACCTGGCTTCCAGGCTACTATTACATTTGACCAAGGGGTTAAAGAGGCTATTAGCTATCTTTTAGAACATCCCGAGCAGCATATTTTAGATCCAGAGTTTGATAGCTGGTGTGATCTTGTTATTAGAGAGCTTAATAATGCCACGGAAAGAATAAATGCCTAACAGAGGGACAGTCCCTACTTCACTATAGTGAAGTAGGGACTGTCCCTCTGTTAGGTTACTTTATTTTTACCACTTTTTTTAGATAAATATAGTTTCTTATCTGCTTTGCGAATAAGATCTTTAGGATCCTTAGAATGACTAAAGGAAGCAACACCCATACTTACAGTTATTAGCAGCTGGGGGTCTTTAAAATCAATCGGTGTTTCCGCTATAGCCTTTTGCAAGTTATTAGCAGTCCTTATTGCTTCTTCTATATCTGTATCTAGTAATAATATAGCAAATTCATCTCCGCCATACCTAAAACAAATATGACTCTGGCAAACATTGCTCAGCATTATTTCTGATAGGCGGGTAATGGTAACATCCCCCATCAAATGACCATAGGTATCGTTTACCATCTTAAAGTCATCAATATCCAGTAAAATAAGCGAAAAATCTTTAAGGTTTCCTGATTTTTTTTGATTTAGATAAAACTCAAAAGTTTGGTCTAATTGCTCAGAAAAATATCGTTGATTATATAAACCCGAGAGACTATCTTTTGTTGATAAAATACTGAGCTGACGATTAGCTTCTTTGAGTTCTAAATTAAGGAGACTTAACGCTTCTTCAGTCTGCTTTGCATCCGTAATATCTTTGGTTGTACCCCAAGTACCAATTATTTCGCCTTCAGTATTATAGAAAGGATACTTGGATGATGAAAGCCACCTAATCTCCCCATTAGGTTTGATTAGTTTTTCTACCCTTCTTACAATAGGAATTTCTGAATTTATTATCCGTTGTTCTTCCTTATATGCTAATTCAGCAAAGTTATACGGAAAATAATCAAAATCAGTTTTACCTATTACTTCTAACGGATCTTCTACTCCCCATAAGCGTGAATGGGATTTGCTACTCCAAATAATCGCACTGTTTTTGTCTTTGATATAGACTGTATCTTGTGAATTATTCATAATAGTATTAATGATTAAATCCTTATCAATCTCCTTTTTGTTCACAGCACACACTCTTTTCTTTTATCATTAGTTATATAATAACAAAATTCACTCTATTGTACAACCTCTAAATGTGTGTAATTATAATAATACTTTCTATACAGATTCTATGTTAGATGGTGTTGCTATTGTATGCCATAGTGAGACATTAAGATCAAACTGCCCAGGCTCATTATAACTACTAGAGTACGCCAATATTTCTTCCTCAAGCTCTTCAATACAAGAGATTTCATTATTTAAATACTGTTCTATTAGAAGCTTCGCCGTCTTTATTCTTTGCAGTAATCCTCCTATACGAATATCGAATACATCTAAGCCAAAGCTCTTATTTTCCTTCATCCACTGTTTTTTATAAACCTTTATAAAAGTTTCTACTGCCCGGATTAATTCAGGTAAAAACACGTTAGCATAAGTTTCTAATTTCTCTTGATTATCTTCTTTGTAGGCTGCCCTTATATTAATGCCAACATGAGTTTTAATCGCTAACACATCACAGAGTGCTTTTTGCGTCTCAAAAATATAATTCCATTTGGATGGTTGGGTTTTAATAATCTCGTCAAGCTCTCTTGAGCATTGTTGAAAATGTAGGGTGTAGCTTACTTTATCTATATGCTTGTCAAATAACCCGATTAATATATCTTGGTACAAAATATATTTCGACGGATTAGCACCACATTTGCCTGGCGCTGGGTTATTTGGCGTTAATATCGGCCTATCTAGTTTTAAGAACCCTTGATAATCCCCACTTGTACAAGTTTTAAATCGATTCTCTAAATGATTATCTTCACTATTATTGTTATAACATAATTCTGCCCATAATTGGAGGGTTGGTAAAATTGCAAAAGCTGAGCACTCTGCTCCATTATCTCCCCATGCAGTAATAATGACGCGTTTAATATTATTTTCCATACAACTGGCATGGGCTAGCTTGGCTATTTTATGACTAAACAAGTTGGCAGGGGTAAATCCAGACCATTTCCAAGCACCTCCTGCAAAAATAATATTCTCACTCATTTCTTTGTGCTTAGCAATCATCCTATCATAGGTTTCTTTTTCCTGGGAGTAATAATCCCAATAAACTAAAGAGATATCTTCTGGTATAGCTGCTACCATATCCTCACTTACTTCCCAGTCTAGTTCATGATACCCCCCGCCACTACCTAAGCGGAAAAACATATCACTCCACATCATGGGCTTATAGCCATATTTTCGCGCAATTTCCATCACCTTATTAAGATGACTAAGCATAATCTTAAAGCGATCTTGATAGCCATGTTTTTCTAGATATTTCCCAAGGCCAACCATATAGGCCTCATCCATACCGATGTTAATATTTTTACTCTTAATCGATTGAGATAAGGTCTTAAACATATCCTCAATGAGCGCATATGTTTTTTCCTCTCCAATAAGAAGAATATCTGCAAAGTCAATTACATCCTCAAATTCCCCCCATTTAAGCGCAGTACCGAGATGAGCTAGGGTCTGGATGGCAGGAACCAGTTCTATAAAGAGACTATTTGCATAAGCATCCATTTCTTTTAACTGCTCACTTGTATACCTCCCTCTTAAATACCCAAAATAAGGGCGATTTTTAATTTCATACGTATCTTCCATATAAAGTTGGATAGTGGTATAGCCCATTAAAGCTAAGTTAATCGTATAATCTTTAAATGCTGAAAAATTTATAACACCATTTCTCGAACAATCAAGCATTAATTCCAAGGTGTCATATGTTGGCGTTTCTTTTATATGAACATCTGCGTTTCTTCCGTTCACTTTTTCCACGAAAAGCCCCAAAGCTCTTATGAAATATTGTTCTCCTCCTATGGTAATTGTTACTTTATTTCCTTTTTGAATTATTTCAATTCCTTCTCCTTGAACAGCCACATCAAGAACTATTCCATCATCAGATATAGATAGTTCTAGTTGCTCTGCAACTAATTCCACTGCTGTTTTAAATTTAGAACTCAATTTTGTAATATTTAAATTCATTAATTTTCAGTCCTTTCATATGAATGAGTACATATTATTAATATCGTATTTTATATTGTTGCCTTGCTAAACTTCTTATCCTTGAGACTTTTAAGTTTTTTAATCGTTTGATAGGTAATAAAAAGAAATAAATTTGAGTTCATTAGCTCTATATTTTGAACGACTTCAATAAAACCTAATCTAGAGCCAATACTGATCACTAATAAGGGTATAAAAGGCCTATACCCTGTGGATGCACTCATACCAACTCCCATTAATAAGTTTTCCATCTGCACCCCCCCATTTTTAGTCTAATTATACCATATTGCCTAACATTTTAAGACTTAAAAAGAAAAAACCCACCCTCTTTCAATAGGGTAGGTTTATCTAGCACTGTTACTAATATCTAATAAATCTTCTTTTACGTCTAGATGGAAATGATTTTACTCCTTTATATATCGGTATCCATGAACCCATCAAATTCTTTTTGAATTTCTACATTCGGTTCAGCCGTCATTAAGCTAACTGCAATGATCATGATAACCGACACTGCAAAGGCTGGGAGTATTTCATAAAGATCAATGTATGTCTTTATAACCGTTCGCCATACGATAACCGTTACACCACCCGATAAGATTCCTGCAAGAGCACCTTGCCAGTTCATTCTTTTCCAGTATAATGACATTAATATGGCAGGTCCAAAAGCTGCTCCAAATCCAGCCCATGCATATGCTACTAAATCAAATACTGAACTATCTGGATTCCGAGCAATAAAGACTGCTATAATTGCAACAGCTATAACACTTATTCTACTGATCCAAGTTAACTTATTGTCATCTATATCTTTAAATATATTCTTACATATATCTTCTGAAATGGCTGATGATGTTACAAGCAGCTGAGAGTCTGCTGTACTCATAATAGCAGCCAAAATTGCTGTTAATAATATTCCAGCAATAATTGCAAGGCCTGGGCCTGTCAAGATATTTTGTACCATATAAATAAAGACTTTTTCTCCGTCCATCGCTTCTAACGCTTCACTACTAAGAACCGTAGACATATACGCCTTTCCAATGACACCTAAAATAACAGCTGCACTGAGTGAAAAAGCTACCCATACCATAGCTATTCTTCTAGCAGGCTTAATATCATCTGAATGTCTTATCCCCATAAACCTTGAAAGAATATGTGGTTGCCCAAAATATCCAAGTCCCCATGCAGCCGTTGATATAATCCCTAAAATGCTCATGCTACCAATTCCTGTCCACTCTTTAAGACCAAATCCCTTTGGCAAATTTGCTAAAGAAGCTGCAAGAACAAATGTTTCAGTCGTTCCTCCCATTTTAATCACTGCTATAATTGGCAGTGTAATAATTGCAAAAAACATTAGAATTCCTTGGAACAAATCAGTCCAACATACGGCCAAAAAACCACCCAAAAATGTATATGAAACAATTACGACGGCACCTATGATAAGTGCTGGAATATAATCTAACCCAAATACCGCATTAAACAGTTTTGCTCCTGCTGAAAACTGGGCTGCCGTATAAATCAAAAAGAATATAACAATAAAAATAGCTGATATCATTTTTATTATATGCGTTTTATCTTGAAATCTATTTTCAAGATAAGTAGGAATGGTTATAGCATCATTAGAGTACTCCGAATATTTTCTAAGTCTCTTAGCTAATATTAACCAGTTAATATAGGTACCAATCCCAAGTCCTAAAGCTGTCCAGAACGCCTCACCTATTCCGTTATTTTTGGTTAGTAAAAACGCTGTTCCTGGTAATCCCATTAATAGCCAACCACTCATATCTGATGATTGAGCACTCATCGAAGTAACCCAAGCATTGAGATTTCTACCGCCTAAAAAATAATCACTTTGACTTTTGCTTTTAGTGAAAAAATGAATTCCAATTCCAAGCATCATTAATAAATAAATTCCTAATACAATTGCATGAATGATTACGTCCATTTCCAATCCCCCCCATGTAATTAGTTTGATTAACTTATGTTTATATATTCACTTACTAATCTGATATGCCCCCTCATGCATATATATCCTTTATTTTGATTAATTATACCCTTTAGATAAGTTAATGTCAAAGGAAACAGGGAGAGTTCCTTTGACATTAACTTATCTGTCTTCATCTATAAATCCCTCTTACTTTCCTTTATATATTACCGCACTTACTATTGAAGTAATCGGAACAGAAAGTATAATTCCAATGGTTCCTGATATTCCTTGAATAATTTCCATTGCTAGTATATCCAAGTTGTTTAGCTGGATAGATGGCAGATTGGCAGATGTAAGCATGATCATAATACCTAAAGATCCACCGGCAAATGCTAATATCAGTGTATTAGACATAGTTCCTATAATATCCTGGCCAATATTCATCCCAACTTTATAAAGTTCTTTTGTACATAATTTGGGATCTATAAGATGCACTTCATAAATTGCAGATGCAATAGACATTGCGATATCCATCACTGCTCCTAGGGATGCAATTAATATCCCAGCAAAAAACAAACCCTTAACCTGTAAAGATGATTGTTCTGCGATATATAACAATGGCTCTGCATCTTGCATTGTAAGCCCTGATAAATGGGCCATTTCCCCTGCTATAATAGCTACAGTCCCTGCTATAACAACACCTGATACTGTTCCTATGGTTGCCACAAGGGTCTTTTTTGTTTTCCCATTTAGCAAATACATGGTTACGACCGTTACGATAAGACTTGTTATGGTTGCGGCAAGAACTGGTGACACTCCCCTAAAGAGCATGGGTACCATCAGATATAAAATCGTTGTTAATGTAAAAAACAATGCTAAAACAGATTTTAATCCCTTCATTTTCCCAACGAAAATAATCAGAAAACAAAATATAAAAATCAAACCTATAACAACATGATTTCTTTTATATGTATAAACATCTATACCTTGTAACTCTCCATCTTCTTCATGTAGCATTGCAACCACTTTAGTTCCTACCTTAACCTTTGTATTATATAAACGGCTTACAGCGTTTCTAACCTGGAAGGTTTGGTTTTTATATTTTCCTTCTACGATTTTTAATTCTATATCCTGATAACCTACTTCAATATATTCTAATTTGTGATCTTCTTGCAATTTATCTTTTTCTATTGATACAACCTGTGCACTTTCATAACTCAATCCCTTATATATTCGCTCTTGTATAAAATTAGTAGGAAAAATTAACTTGCTCATATAAATCATTCCAAATATAGTAGCTAGAACCCCTATTATTAATGCATACTCTCTTTTTTTATTCATCACTATCTCCTTTGGTTAAAAACAAAGATCTAAGGAAAAACCCTTAGATCTTTGTTAATCCTTCTTTAAATATTACGTTATTTATTAATAATTCGATCTATAACAGCTGCTGCTTGGGCTCTTGTTGTTTCAGCTTTACCTTGGATTTTGGAATCCATACCACCAATTAGGCCTGCTTTTACAACTTTTGCTGTTGACTCTTTTGCCCATGGACTAATGTCATTTTTATCCGCAAATGGTGCTAATATAGTATCAATTTCATCTGTTGATACTGTAACATCTTTGATTACTTCACTAATAATACTCATCATTTCAGCTCTTGTGATCTTTCCATTTGGATTGAATGTTCCATCTGGATATCCTCCAACAAGACCATTAGCTGCTGCTGTAGCTATACTATCTGCAAACCAATTACTTGATTTCACATCTGTGAACTGACCTTCATATGTTACTGTTTCTAACTTAAGAAGAGAATTCATCATTGCTACAAATTCAGCTCTTGTAATACTATTGTTAGGTTTAAATGTTCCGTCTGGATATCCTCCTGCAATACCTTTAGCTACAATCGACTCTATACTTGATTGAGCCCAGTGGTTAATAATATCTGAGAATCCAACAACTGTTTCTTCTACACCCTTCTCTATTATAGCATACTGGCTATAATGAGTCGTTCTCATTATAATAAATCCATCTTTTACTTCATTACTGATAAACTCTAAGGTTCCTTCTATTTCATTTACGTAGTAAATTCCTAGTCTATTAGGATCGCCTAGTCCTTCTATACTAAACTTAATCCCTATTGGTTTATCAAACTGAGTAATCTTCCTAGTTCCAGTTGGTGATTTAACGAATATATTAAGGTCTAGTAATTTAATCAATGTATCGTTCTTCGCTTTACCTGTAACAGCTTGATTTTTAACCTCTTTTGATGAAAACTCGATAGTCTCGCCTACTTGTAGGTCTGCCTTATCTAAGGCTCCAAAAGGCACTGTATATTCCATTCCTTTAGACCCGATTACAATGTCTACTTTATTTTCTTTTGCTGCTTGTATAACCTCTGCTGATATCACTACATCCATGTTATTATCTTTTACGAAAGGCAATGATATGATTATTTTAGGTGTTACATTTGGCTTAGCTTCTTTTACAGCTTGTTCTATAGCCCTAAGTGCACTTTCTTTTTCTACCGTCGCCTTTACAACGTTGCCCTTTGATTCTACAGTGATATTATTTGTCCCCACTGTTACTACACCTTTTCCATCTGATTTTGTTTCTGCTGGCGCATTCTCATGAGGTTTTGTTGGTGTTGGTGCACTTCCCCCACCTCCGCTACTGCCACCACCTGGTGTTTCTGTGTTTTGGTCTTGTACCTTAACAATTTCACCTGTGTTCCTAATCCGTAATCTTGAACCATCTGGATCTTTTGCTGCTAATCCTGTTACGGTTACAGTATCACCAACTTTAATTGCTGGATCCCATTTCCCTTTAATATCAGGGTTCTGGCCATCCCAAATGTATCCATTTACATAAGCTCTAGCTGCTCCCGTTCCATCATCAACCCATAAATTCATATCGTCCATCTTTGTTACTTTTCCTGTAAGATTTACAAGCCATCCCATATTATGATCTGCCATACTCTCCCCGGTTGTCATTCTTTTTGGAGCTACTGGCTTAACTGTTGCATCTATAATCTGTAAATTTTTAGCTTCATCTACTACTCGGATTTGCCTATCACATTCGTACTCCCCTACAGTTCCTGTTATTCGCACTTTTTGACCTACTTTTAGTTCTGTCTGAGATACTCCAAAAATTGTTAATCCCCCTGTTTCATCTTGAATATAAATAACTTCAAAAAATGCATTTTTAGGTTCGATTGCTTCTGATTGTGCTGTAACAATACCTTCAATCGCATAACGTTGCCCAAAGTTTTCTGGGTATCCTTTATGAATTGACGCAATTGTTACTAATTGAGCTTCTGGCGCTTGTACCATCCAGTCTACTACATTTTCTGTGAACCCATAGTTAGCATTAATATTATCGCCTTTAACTTCAAAATTTGACATAAATGTACTTCCTGATACGATAAGTTTTGCACCACTTGCTAGTACTTCTACTCCCATTACTTCTGTATTTCCTGTTGTTCCTTCTGCTGGAGCAACAGCTTTATCTGAGTAATTCATTGTAACTGTTCCTGTTGTTTCATGTATAGCTACTGGGAAGGATACCTTTGACGCATCTCCTCCTTCTTTTATAGAAACTGAACACCCACTATAGAAGCTATAATGATCTCCTGATATAAGTCCTTTTGTAAGACCATGTGGATCTTTATTAAAGTTTTTAAATGCCAGACGCCAAGTTTCACTTTCTTTTGTAACAGCATCAACAACTAGATCATCATTAAATCTTAAGTTTGCACCAAGTGCTTCTAATACTTCATTAGCTACTTTAGCGTTCCTATTATCTACTTCTCCTGGGTTTGCATTTTTACGATCACCTTTAGATGTCATAATGATGCTTCCACCATTTTCAGCAAAGCGTACAATAGCTGCTATATCTTCTTCCGTATATGGATATCTTGATCTACCACTAATTGATTCTGGTCCTGTTAATACTAATAAAGATGCATTTGCTAGCACTTCATCCGTAATATTTTTAGGTGCAAATTTCCCAGCACTATCTACTGCTGAATTGATTATCATTTTGATTTCTTTTTTACCAAGTATTTCATCAAATCCACTCATGTTGTTTGGATAATCTCCTGTTACATAATCGTTATAGTGTCCACCATCAACGACTACCTTTAGCATGTCTTCTGGATCTAATACTTTTACTTTTGTACTTACTGTAGATGTTTTAACCGCTCCTTTTACTGTAAAGGTTGTGGTTGCATAAATATTATAACTTCCTATATCTTGAATGCTTACTTTAGTCTGTACTTGTGCTACACCAGCTGCATTTAAACTCGCTAATGTTCCTTGGCCTATTTTATTGGAAGCATCTAAGTTCCCCTTGAAGTACTCAACTTTTAGGTTAGAAATTGTTTGCTCTGTATTATTAAATGCTTTTGTTGTTAATTCAAACTCTTCCCCTACCTCTACTATACCGCTAGATACCTCTATAGAAGATAGGCCTACTGGAATAGTTTCTCCTGCCCATACTGGGGCTGTTACTGCAATATCACCATTTTCCATAGTCACTCTTACATAGTAATAGCTATATTCTGGTTCTAATGTTAAGTTCCAATCTGCTTGGCTTGTGCTAAATGATTTATTAGCTATGACTGCGCCACCATCTGCAACGATAGATATTTCAGATACTTTATCGCCATCAGGATCTGATACGCTAATAGCCAAGTTTAGTGTGTCTGGATTATCTAAAAGACTTCCCATTGCCTGAGCATTCACTGTATAACTAATTTCTACGTTTTCATCTTCTGTTGCATACGTTCTTCTTTGACGCATTGCATCATAAAGGTTATCTCTATTTAATGCTGGTGCCTCAATTACTGTTCTTGCTGTATTGGCATTACCCCAACGTTTTTTATGATTATCTTGGTTATTAGTTGGTGAGACATGCCATCCTTTATCAAGTGCTCTTGTATAATATTCGTAGCTTGGGAAATATCCACTTCCACGAACTGGGCCTTCTCCATTACCTACTTCTATCAATGTTATTAACGCATCCATCTCTTTTGTGTAGAACCCAAAGTCTTTGAAATCCCCGAATGTAGTTCCAGGATGGTTAAATTGTGATATCGATTCTGGCGCTGTTAAAAGTCTTCTATAGTATTCTGGTAAATCTATATTTCCATTGGACCTTGTTTCAAATCCTGCAGTATTATAAGTGTTCATGTGCCCTGTACCATTAGACCATGTCATTTCATATCCATACATTGCTGTAAACTTATCGTCTTCGTTGAACGTGTCAGAAACTCTTAGGGCTTCCATCCACTTCGAACTGGTTGAAGCATTATTAATGGTACCTTCTTTATCATTATCAAACCAGTTCGAGTGATCTGTAATAGCAATATAGTCAGCTTTTGCATTATCTCTTGCCCATGTATATGCTTCTTCTAAACTACCTGTTCCATCTGATATATTTGTGTGAGAGTGAATGTTGCCAAAGTATAAGTTACCTTGCTTGTACTCTCCTACTGAGAATGTCCAATCTTCAGACATTGGAAATTCAAGTGTATCCTTTGCCGCTACCTTTACAGCATATGTTCCTTCTTCAAATCCTTCTTCTGGTTTATAGGAAAGTTCATATGAAAGAATTCCTTCTTCTGTACCTTCTTTAATTGTACCTGTAAAAAGTTTTGTAACATCTACACCATCTAAACTAATCTCAACGCTGTCTTTATCTAGACCTGTATCATCTTTTAAGATAATATTGATAGTCGCATTTTTCATAGCCCCACTGCCTTTTGGTGAGGCTTTGGCTAGTATAGGTGCTTTGGTATCACTAACTGTTATTGTGGCTGATCCTTTTACATTTATATTTTCTTTAGATGTTGCCATAATAGTTGTTGTACCTTTTTTATTTCCAGTAACTTTACCGTACTGATCAACAGTTGCAATTGTTGGGTCTGCTGTTGTCCATGTTAGCCATTTTTGTGTTGTATTTGTTGGTGCGTAAGTAACTGACACTGATTTCGTTTCTTCTGTACCTACTTCCATGTCTGCTAAACTTATTTCTGTAACTGCTATTGCTACTACCCCTGCAGCTTGAGAGATTACAAAGTTGTCAATACCAATATTTCCACCTTCTTTTTGGTAGGAAATTCGAACTGCAATAGCGCCACTATCTAAAGTCGCTATTCCTGTGATCGTTCCTTTATTAGCAAGATTTAGCTTAATCTCTTCAGCCATACTCCAACCACTTGGCAGTAGCTGTTCTACTTTAATAATTGATGTGTTGATGTACATTTCACCTGTGTCATTATTTTTCGTGTTATTCGCTACAATATCAAATGAAACTTTTCCTTCCGAAAGTAATTTAAATTCTGGACTTGTAAGGTTATACCAACCTGTCATCTTCAAGGCTGGTGCCCCTGCGTAAAACTCTGCTGGCTCACTTGTCACCCATCCTGCCGGTAACTTCTTGTCCATGGTTTGCCCTGATAATACAGTACCTTCTGGCACTACTATTTCAGTTACCTTAAGTTCTCGTGTAACTTTAATAGCTGTATTTTTTGTAGATGTTGCTGTTATTGTTGTTGTTCCACCAGCTTGGGCTACAATCTTACCACCTGTAATAGTTGCTACTGCCGGATTACTTGAATCCCAGGTTACCCCTTTTTGCGTTGTATCTTCTGGAAAATATGTAACATTTATAGTTTGGCTTGCAGCTACTTCCATGTCGTTTAATGCAGATAGTGTTAGGCTTTCAAGTAATACTGGTTCACTGGGTGCTAAAGCCTCCCCTATGTATGTGAGTTTGATATTTTTTAAGCCTATATTCCAGCCGTCTTTATTAATATAATTAAATCTAATCTGAGTAGCCTCTTTTGATACTGCAACTGTTTTAGGACCAACTGATCCTCCTGCTTTTTCAAACGTAATAGCTTGTGCTGTTGTCCAGTCGTTAGCACCTATCTTTTCCTGTACTAACATTACCGACCCATTACCATCACCTGTACCTGCGGCATTAGCTGTTGTTTCAAAGGTGAGTGTTCCCTCTGATGGTAATGTTGTAAATTCTGTTGTTGTTAAAGTATTACCTGTAGCACTAAGTTTTATAGCACCGCTATATGGGGCATTGAAAGGCCTTTGATCCCAACCACTTGGTAGAGCGTTTTCCTTCGTGGTCGTACTCTTGATCGTTGCAAAAGTTTCATAAAATATTACTTGCTCTGGCTCCCCCGCCATAACTGTCAATGGTATTCCAATCATTTGTGCAAAAATCATTGACATTGCAAGTATAATACTTAAACCTTTTTTAACCTTTCTAAACTGCTTATTCATTTCCCCACTCCTTCTTAAGTTGTCAATTCATTTTATTGTTCCCTGTTTCTCCTCGACCCTCATTCCATAATTTATCAATTATAAGGAAATGGTGGTATTTAATATACTATCATCCAAACTTGTGCAAGTCAACCATTTCAACACTAATATATAACTGAACTATTGGTTAGTTTACACATAATTTGTTGATTTATTTACTTTCAATGTAAATCCTAATAAAAGCAATTCATAAAAAACAGGCTATTCATTATGTGAATAGCCTGTTTAAATTTTTTTATTATATTATTATTAAATTGCGCTTGCAGCAACATATGCTGTCGTAACTGCATTTTTAATATCTGATGCTTGTTCCATTGAGTCTCCAATAAATGTATAAGCCATCCCTGCGTTGTCAAAAGCAGCTGTATCATATTTGACAGGTACTGTCCCTACTGCCATAACAGCAAAGCTTGATTTGTGCAAACAACTTATCCTGCAAGGCAAGCCAATCATTGAGGTCTATAAATTATGCGGCTTTGGCGGTTATAACCACCTTTTTAGAGCATTTAAAAAAGAGTTTGGTATAACCCCTAAAGAGTATTATCGTCAGGCAAAAAAGTCCAAAGTCCCCTTAGCCCCATAAATCACTGGCATCACTAGCGCTTCTATTAACCCTAGAAAAATCTGTTTTAACAAATGAATGAGTTGATAATATTAAAAATACTAAACCAATTCCTAGGATAATAACCAAAGACATCATAGGGGTAACAATAAACCCATTGATATCAATGGCTAATCCTTCTTTCACAAGTTCTGCAGCTGATAAACCCTGTTTTTCCAAAACAATCATACGAAAAAATGCTGTGGCATAAGTCATAGGATTAAGGTAAGCAACATATTTAAGTGAGGTTGGTAATAAAGATAATGGAATATAAGCCCCAGATATAAAGGTTAAGGGCATTGTTATAGCCGTTTTGACAATCTGAAAGGTTTGGCCACTCCGTACCTTAGTCGCTAGAAATAATCCAACACCTGAGAAAACAAGCCCAACACTAATCATAGCTATTAGGATAAAAAATGGCGTGGTCCATTTGGTAAATTTAATACCAATAAATAGTCCAATAATTAGAATTAATATTCCTTGTATGGTTGAAACGGTTGCAGCTGACAGAAGTTGCCCCATTGCAACATATATTCTTTTAGCTGGAGACACTAACACTTCTTTCATAAAGCCACTAACCATATCATCAACTGTTGATGAGGCTAGATTCAAAGAACTTTCAAATACTGTTGTGATAATAACCCCCGATAGCATATAGGCCACTGGATTTTCTATAAAATCATTTTTGAAAATAGCGCCAAATACATAAACAAAGAAAAACGGGAAAATGAGTGTGAAAATCAGTGCTGTTTTATTTCTTACAAAAGCTTTTAATCCTCTTTTCCATAGAGCAAAGGTTGTATTCATCTAGGCTTCCTCCCTAATCTTTTTCCCTGTGATTTCTAAAAATACGTCGTTAAAAGTACCTTTTTTAATTTCTATATCTGTTATCACATCTTTTTGCTGACTGAGTACATGTAATAAAGGATTAATCTGTTCTGCATCCACTTTGTAATAACCCTCTTTTTTCACATACTTGAGCTTATATTGTAATAATAATGCTTCAAGTTCAGGTCCATTTTCAGTTGTTATATAGGCCTTATCCTTAGTAAATTCTTTTTTCAAGGCATAGGGCGTATCATGAGCAACGATTACCCCTCCATCAATAATGGCTATTTTATCGCATATTTCTGCTTCTTCCATATAATGCGTGGTAAGGAAAATAGTAATATTTCTTTCTTTTTGAAGTTTAATAATATACTCCCAAATATGAGCACGTGTTTGGGGGTCAAGGCCTGTTGTCGGCTCATCGAGAAATAACACTTTAGGATAATGAATTAACCCACGGGCTATTTCTACTCTACGTTTCATTCCGCCTGATAAGGCTCCAACTAACTTTTTTCGCTCTCCTAATAAATCTACTAGCTCTAAAACAAATAGAATCCGCTCTTCTACTTCTTTTTTAGGAATATTGTAAAAAACACAGTGCATTTTAAGATTCTCATCAATGGTCATTTTTGCATCTAAGGTTGAGTCTTGAAATACGACGCCAATTGTGGATCTCACCTCATTTTTTTGTGTTGCAACATCTTTCCCATCTATTAATAGGGTGCCCGATGTTTTTTCAAATATGGTACATAATGTATTGATAGTGGTGCTTTTCCCGGCACCATTGGGTCCTAAAAAAGCAAAAATAGTCCCTTCCTCTACACTAAAAGAAATATCATTGACCGCTACAAAGTCACCATATTTTTTAGTGAAATTCTTAACTTTAATTATATTCTTAGATTCAATTATATTATTAGCTTCAATTATATTATTCATACTGACCTCTTCTCTTAATTTATTGCGGGGACAGTCCCCCTAGGGCTTTTAAATAGTAGTATATTATTATATCATAAATGAGTTTATTAAAGGAACCAAGAATAATTATTCTTTCAATAAGAGGTAATAGTAAAAGGTGTCATCATTAATAAATGGTGACACCTTTTATCATGCTTTTATTTGCTTTTTATAAATGTTCCATCTTTAATCTCTCTAAATGCTTGGTCTAGCTCTTCTTTAGTATTCATAACAATAGGACCACCCCAAGCAATTGGTTCTTCTAATGGTTTTGCGGAAAATAAAAGAAATCTTATTCCTTCCTTGGACGCCCTACCTAACAATGTTTCTCCCTTATCAAATAAAATAGCACTTTTGGCTTCTACCAGATTCCAATCTGTTTCATCAAACCATCCAGCACCTTCTACAATATAAATAAAAAGTTTCTCTTCTTTAGGGATAGCTATTTCTAGTTGGTTTCCTGCTTTAATAACCACATCTAAAAAAGTCATTTTAACGTAGTCCCCTTGAGTTGCCCCTGCTATTCCTTTATAATGACCTGAAATAATACGAACTTCATTTCCATCTTCTCGGATTACAGGAATCACATCATCTGTAATGTCATGATACTGTGGATCTACCATCTTATTTTTAGCTGGTAGGTTGAGCCACAGCTGAACACCTAACATCCGATCTGAGGCTTTTGGCATCTCTTGATGAAGAATACCACCCCCGGCATTCATCCACTGACAACCCCCATCTAAAATACTCCCCTTATTGCCAAGGCTATCCTCATGTTCTATATTGCCCTTTATTAAGTAAGTTACGGTTTCAATTCCACGGTGTGGGTGCCAAGGAAATCCTTTTGTATAATCTTCCGGATCCACTGAGTCAAAAGCATCTAGCATGAGAAATGGATCAAATTCCACTATATCTGGCTTGCTAATAACACGTACCAACTTCACCCCTGCTCCGTCTTGTGTATGAGTTCCTGTTATAATCTTGTTAATCGTTCTTAGCGTTCTTAGTGACATAATAACACTCCTCTCATTATTTTTATATCCTTATTCTTATTATACTACATATTATAGCAACTATTTAAAACGTCTACTTAAAACATCTGTGTAAAACATTTTTACTATGCTATAATAAACTTTAGTTTTATATCCTAGGCTTTAAATCGGAGGGTTTATATGAATAAATTAAATGAAATACTAGCATTCAATCGCTTATTCGTTGAAAACAAAGAATATATTCCATATATCACAACCAAAAATCCAGATAAAAAAATAGTTGTTTTATCCTGCATGGATACAAGATTGTCTGAATTACTTCCCAAAGCCCTTAATCTTAAAAACGGAGATGCCAAAATAATCAAAAATGCTGGCGCTGCTATTATGCACCCTTTTGGTAGTATTATGAGAAGCATTGCCGTTGCTATTTATGAGTTTCAAACCGATGAAATCCTAGTCATTGGCCATCATGGCTGTGGCATGAATAACCTAAATGTAGATCAAATGTTAGAAAAGGTGAGTGACAGAGGAATTTCTCCTGATGTCATTACCACCTTATCTAGTGCAGGAATTGATATTAAAAAATGGCTTCACGGCTTTAGTTCCACTGAAGAATCTGTTAAGGAAAGTGTTGAAATGATCATGAATCATCCTCTTATTCCTAAAGATATCAAAATTCATGGCCTGATTATCGATCCAGAAACAGGTCAATTAGATGTTGTTTTCAATGGGGACTGTCCCCCTTCTTCTTAAGCATATATATCCGACAATTCAAATCTTACCATTTCACTTTTATCCTCATTCTCAATATCTTTTTGATTCTTAGCTATACTATTTAAAGTTCTAGTAGGGAATGTTACTGTAAAGGTACTTCCCTGTCCTAGAATGCTTTCTACCTTTATACTCCCTTGATGAAGTTCCACAATGGACTTTACTAAAGGCAATCCAATTCCTGTTCCTTCAGATACACGGTGTAGGGATGTGTTTAATTGTTTAAATTTTTCAAAAATAGCATTTATCTCTTCTTTAGGTATGCCTATTCCATTATCTTTTACTGATATTTCTATGGCATTTTCTTTTTCTACTAAATTAATCATTATAACCCCATTAGGATTTGAAAACTTGATTGCATTAGAGATCAAATTCAGTAAGACCTTTTCAAATTTATAAACATCTAGTGCTATGATTATATCGTCAACTTGTGTATCAAATATAATTTCCATACCTTCTGTACTCACATATTCTGAAACTAATGCTACCATATCATCTATAATATCAACCACATTGCAATCAGCCAAATTTAATTTATACAATCCGGATTCTATATTAGAAACATCTAATATATTATTAATTAACCTAGTAAGCCTATAACAATTTCGCATAATAATTTTATTCGTGCTTCTAATATCATCCTTCATGGTTTCTGTAGAATCATTCTTTAAATGTGCTGCTAATAGCTGTGAGGCACTAGATATTACATTTACTGGTGTTTTCAGTTCATGAGATACATTAATGAACATTTCATCTTGCGCTTTAAGTACCTTTTCTATTTGCCTATTAGCTATTTCTTCATCAGATATATCTATACTAATAGCAATTATTTTATCTATCTCCTTATGTTTATTATAAGTAGGTTGGAATAATGTTTTTTCATACTTAACTTTTCCTTCTTCATTATATTCGTGTTTGTGTAGATAAGAGGAACCATTATCCATTGCCCTCTTAATATCTTGAATAGCATTTTTATCTTTCACCCTATAAAAATTAAAAAAACTCTTACCAATCAGTTCTAACACTGACTTTATATGTGGATTTCCTTTTTTAATCATATTAAAGGCATATTCGTTAATATAGTTAATTTTAAAATCTCCTGGATAAAATGATGCATAGCAGACTGAAACATCCTTTATATTTTCTTTAAATGTTAAATATTCCTCAATCCTATAGCTATTTTCTATATCCCTATATATTAAAACGCCCCCCTCTACATTCCCTTTTTCATCATAAATAGGTATGCCATCACACTCGAAATAAGTCGTTGCTAAGTGACTAGTCCCAATTATAATCTGATTGTTAAACCTTTCTCCCCTTAAGACCCTTTGATCAGGAATATTTTCAAATAGTATCTTATCTCCATTAATATCATTAATTCCAAAGGATTGATCTGCCATATTACTATTCACGTTTGTTTCTTTAGCAATAAATGGGGCTATCTTTTCCCTACCTACGGTATTTATATAGGTATATTCTCCTTTACTGTTTATAATATTAATTGTATCTGACATATTATCTAATATTAGTTGCATTTCTCTTCGTTGTTTCTCTAAAAGTCTTCTTGTCTGAACTCTTTCCGTTACATCGTAAAAAGAAGATACTAAATATTTTTTATTTTTATCTCCACACACCATTTTTGTATTTATATCCCAATAGGTTGCTCCCCCCCTTACATCTACTGACTCTATTTCATGTTCATGAAAAGTAATCTCTTTGTTTAATAACAATGAGATATCATTTGAAAACGTAGGTGGCTTGCCTATAATCTCCTTAGTGCTAATATTCATTAAAGATAACGTGTGAATATAGTTATCACTATGTCCTAGAAGAATACAGCCTGGATAACTAAAGATCGCCATAGATTCATTTGGATTGATATCAAAATTATTAAGATTATATAATATACACCTTAATATTGGGTCTAATTCTTCTTCTAAACAATGTACCTTATGATTTTTATTCAGTAATCCCTCACAACTAATTTTCACTTCTGTTAAATTATTATCTTTATTAAATATATATAAGTTCCGTACTTCTTCAATCTCTTGGACAGGTATTTGGCACTCACTTTTTAGTAATATACTTATATCTGCAAGTGATTTCCCGATCAACTCATTCTCTTTATAACCTGTTAATTGTATAAATTGTTTGTTTACCTTATAAACCATATTATTGTTACTATATATGTACGCTTTTTCCACTGGTTCTATGTGTCTATTTTCCATGTTTAGCACCCCTGGGGTTTATATTTTATATACCATCATGCAATATTGAGTATTCTGAATCCCTTATATTATAACGCTACACAAAACCTTTGTCTATGTTTGTCGAAATATAAAAACAAGGAATGGTTAGCCGCAGCTTTCCATTCCTCTATGCAATACTTATAGTCTAATAATCTTCTCTTACCCCAAACTCAGCATCTTCTACCCACTCTTCTGGCCTAGTAAGATGAATCACTAGTTGCTCGATAATTTTATAATGATCTTTTTCTTGATTAATTAAAAACTCAAATAATCCTTTTGCTTTTTCATCTGTTGTTTCTGCTAGAATTTTTTCATAAGCATCGATGCTCTTTTTTTCCATCTCTAGTGCTAATCTGAAAGAATCTAATTGGGTTGGTAACTCTTTTATATCTAGTGCAAAATTTTCTATTTCCTTAAATAATCTTTTTGACTCTACAAGGGTTTCACTGGCTTTTAATTCATAACTCAGTTCTTCTGATTTACTTCTAAGAATATTTGCATGCTCTCTTTCATCCTTAGCTAACATCGTAAACACATTGTTTAAAGAATTATCTTTATTCATTTCAGCTTGCTTTAAATAATATTGTTCTAAGTCAACTTCCATAGCAATTGCTACTGCTAAAACATTCATTATTTTACCCCCTCTGATGTGTTTTGATAAGTTTGATTTGTATCTCGTTTATATTATAACATATACATGTCAGTAGATTCAAACTCTGTATACTTCGTGGCTACTTCATTAAGACGGCAAACATCTAGAGCCTTTTGATAGGTCAAATAAAGCTTGGATAACCTTATTTTTTTGAAAAACTATTACTATAAATACGTATAATATCTTCTAAGCCCACTTCTTCTGTATGATTTTTTAGTTTCGCCTTATTAGAAATTAAATCCTTTGCATATTCTTTAATTTCTTCAGGGCTTATGTTAATCTTAACATCTATTAGCTTTTCAAAGATAGCTTCTAATTCTACTAAACTCGTTAACGCTAAAATATTTAGCATTTTATCTATCTTGGTTTGATCTTTAAAAGACTTTAAATACGCTACGGTCAAAACACCATTTGCAAGCCCATGAGGCATTCCCTTAAAATAAGTAAGGGGATAACCCATGCCATGAGGCAAAGAAGTTCCATTTTGTGCGATTTGGATCCCAGCCAAAGCTGAGGCAAGCATCACATCTGATCTAAACTCATGGTCTAATTCTTTCTTCTCTAGTTTCTCAAAACAAGATTTAAATAACTCAAAGCCCTTTTCCCCATAGATATCTGACATGTAGGTACTATTTGAATTTAAATATCCCTCTACTAAATGAGTAAATGCATCGATAGACGTATTAATAGTAATCTCATACGGTAAGTCAAATGTATACTTGGGATCCAAAAATGCAATCTTCGGAAATATACTTTGCCCTAAATTCTTCTTTGTTTTTTCTTTATTAGAGGTAACAATACTATACTGAGTAACTTCTGAACCTGTCCCTGAAGTTGTGGCAACAGCAATCACAGGAATACTTTCTAGGGTTCTTCCACTAAAAATATTATCTTTATTAATTTCAGGATTCTTTATAAATACAGCAATGGCTTTAGCTGCATCCATAGGTGAGCCTCCCCCTATACCGATAATAAAATCCACATTGTGTTCTCTGCCTATGTGACTGCCTTTTTCGATTGTTTCTAAAGATGGATTCTCTTCCACTTCATCAAAAAGAATATATTCTATACTACTTTCTACAAGTGCTTGGGTTATATCATCGTAAGCACCATTCTTTTTTGCAGAACTTCTGCCTGTAACAATTAAGGCTTTTGTGCCTATGCTACTAAATATTTCTTTGTTTTTAAAAACAACATCTTCACCAAAATACATTTGGGTTGGCATTAAATATTTAAAATTCATCATATGTCCTCCTGTTTAGATAGTATAAGTCTTTAATTATATCTATTGTACCATATGATGACTAGCTAAACTTAAACCACTTAAAGTCAAAATTGCTTCCTGGTAAAAATATAAACTCTACGTCTCCACGCCCCTCTATAGAGTCAATATCAAAAACTTTACTTTGAAAATCTTCCGAGTGTTTAAATTCCAAAATCTTATTAAAACTTTCCTTATTTGTTTTTACTTGTATCCGAATAGAACTACTCTCATTAATAGCTCTTCCGCAAATCGTAATTTGAGAAGCTCTATTAAATTCCATTAGTGATTTGGGATTAGTGATATTAAAATCCATCTCTTTAAAAATAATTGTTACATTATTTCCAATATCACCAATTCCCCATTCCTGTGGTGTAAAGCTATCACCATAAATTTCATCACAATGACTGACATATAACTTTTCGTATGCTTTTGCTAGTTTTTGAAATGAAAATCCTTTTATGTGAATTTTTTTTGTCAAAATAAAAGTTAGACAAGTAATCCCCTTAAGTCTTTTTGATAGTTTATAGGTTTCTTCTTGGTAAACATTCCATTTAGATTCTTTCTGGTATATTACCTTATTTAAACAAATACCCTCTTCTGTTTCAGGAATTCCTTCCCATATTTCTATTTCATAAGGTTCATCGGTTAATGCAAAAATAGGAATGGTCAGCTGATCCGATCCAAACTCTCCAAAATCCAGATCTTTAAACCCAACAACCGTCTTACCATCTCGACTTGTGGCCACGCCTCTTTCATTACCACTGGTGACTTCTCCTTGGGAATAATCATATAACCCGCCACTAATAAAACTATAAGGATTTTTATAGGCCTTCCCTAAGTCCTCTGCCTTAAATTCTAGTTCTGAAATAATATCAGGATGGCCCTTGCCATTGGTTGCCATACATCTTAATCTAAATTCCCCGTCGCCAATGGCTGTCACTTCACAACCGTTTTTATCCACTTTTATTTTTCCTATATTCGAATCGATGCCTACATCATTTACAACTCTCCAACTTAAATCTTCATATGTGGCATTATAAGGTCTCGTAATAGCTTTTACATGAATTTTAGTACATTCTTTATTAAGAACTTGCCCTGAATCTGCCATTAACTGAATCTTTCTTATAGGCACTAAATCTGCATAGGTATCTTTCGTTACTTCTAATATTTGAGAAGGATAACTAAGATTACCACTTAATAACTGCTGCTTAGCTTCCCCTACTAGGTCTATTTCCTTTGATGTAAAGGTTATGCTAACAGGTTCCATATCCTTCGCACTAACTTCAACTATAATTTTTCCTGGTTCTAATGTCGCCCCTATAACCGCTGAGCATTTACCTGAAAAAAGTCGTTTTGTACTTCCTTTATATTGATTTTGATCCGTACTATCACCATTATCAATTCCTAATAAATTCCCTTGCCCTGCTATTTTTATGTTAATCCTGTTATTTGCATTTTCAACTGGATTATCTTCTTTATCTAATGCTGAAATTGTAAGATATAGCAGGTCTGTACCGTTAGCTAATAGTATATTTTTGTTAGCCTTTATTTTTAGTTTAACAGGATCTCCAAAGCTTTTTCTTATATGAGTAGCGACTATATTGCCAGTCACATCATACGCCTCTGCTGTTAGTTCTCCTTCTATAAAAGGTATCTTCCATGTTTTAATAATATCTTTATCTTTCTTATGGTTAATATAGGCCTCACCAATCAATTCCGTATTAAGAAACAACTTCATATAAGGCGCATTGGTACAGACACGCACATCAATTATTTGACCTTCATTAAAATCCCAATATGGGAATATGTGTATCATAGGATCCTCTTTATAATTCGTCCAAGCCGACTTATAGACATAGTAGGAATCCTTTGGAAAACCAGCTGTATCAATTTGCCCGAAATAAGAATTTCTTGTATGGTAGGGGGTTGGTTCCCCAATATAATCAAATCCCGTCCATATAAACTGTCCAAGAGAGAACTTTTGATCTCTATCAAAGGTTATACAGTCTTCGATTGATTTAGCCCCCCAGCTAGTTGAGCTATTGCCTAAAGATGAGCATTGTAAATCGTCATCTGCCAGAATACTTCTATCATAGGGAAAGTGGTATATCCCACGACTCTGAACAATTGATGAAGTTTCACTACCATAAATAACCCAGTCTGCATGTTCTTTATGATGTGCTTTATAATACTTTTCTGCATAATTATAACCTACAACTTTTACAATATCAGCACATATTTTTGCATTTTCCCAAGGCATATAGTTAGAGCCAATAGTCACTACGGCATTTTCTTTAGGATCAAACGACTTCACTAAATCCATTAAGGTTTGAGTAATTGTTTGTCCTCGTTTGTCTATGTGCGTATCATAAATTTCATTCCCGATACTCCACATGATCAAGCTAACATGGTTTCTATCGCGCTTTACCCACTGTTCTATGTCCTTTTTGACCCATTCTTTGAAAAAACGCGCATAATCAAATGTTGTCTTACTTCGTTCCCACATATCAAATGCCTCTGATACAACAAGAAATCCCATTTCATCTGTTAATTCCATAAAACCAGGTGATGGCATGTTATGAGCAGTTCGAATTGCATTAACACCCATACCCTTCAATATTTCAAGTCGTCTTCTCATAGCTGTCTTGTTAAACGCAGCACCTAAGCACCCCAAATCATGATGTTCACACACACCATTTAATTTCATTGATTGGCCATTTAGAAAAAAACCTTTTTCTGAATCTAAAACTATTTCCTTAAATCCTACTTTTTGCACATGTTTTTCTATAATTATATTATCTTGAATAAGTTCTGTTGTTAAATCATATAAATTGGGACAATTAACAGACCACAGCTTAGGAAATTCAATAGCCATAGTCTGTTTTATTGTTTGCTCATGATCCTTTGGATAAATCTGCTTGGTATGAGAAACAATGGGGTCTTGATTTTCAGATAAAGTGTGCCTTATCCCTATTTCACCAGTGGCATTCACATTCGTTTCGATATCCATCTGCCATATATACTCTTTTTTAGCAGTAGATACATAAATGCCATAGGGCTTAATATGGTTTTGTCCTCTTTTAATGAGCCAGACATCCCTATAAATCCCAGCTCCTGAATACCACCTAGAATTGGGACTTTCATGCCTAACTTGAACAACAATTTCATTTTCTCCCTTGACAATAGCTTTTGATATATCTATTTCGAAAGTAGTATAACCATACTTCCATTCACCAACAATTTTACCATTCATATAAATCGTTGAATCCATATAAACACCTTCAAAACATATGCTCATTAAATCTTCCAAGGCATTCATTTGAAATGTTTTTCTATACCAACCTGAACTGGTTTCATATAAGTTTTCTGTATCATAGATCAGCCAATCATGAGGCAAAGTAACTGGTTTAAATTTATTTAAGTCTGCTACAACTTCTGAATAAGTGGCATCAATGGGATGTTTTGCAAAAGACCAAAAATAATTAAATAAATTTTTCTCATACATCTATATCTATACCTCCTAGTATTTGAGATTAATTATGATTAAAAGTATGAATAAAAGGTTTAGCAGGAAATTCTTCGCTGTTGTACAAAGCTGCATATCTAGGATTATCCAGATGAGCATAGCTAATGTCATATGTTCTTACTACTTGCTCTGGGAGATCAATACTAATTTCATCTTTTCCCATTAGAATTCCTTTTACAGGAATCCATTTTTTTATCTTTTTATCTGCACCACTTTTTTCTATATCACAATATAGACTAAAATAAATAGGTGATTTAATTTTCATCCCTTCACCTACGTTATCAAATTTTAGAATACATTTATTATCTTTCTCATCTACAGTCTTTAAAAGAGGCCCTTTATACATTTCAGACTGGTTGCTGATCAAGCATTGCATACTCGTTGCTAATCTTTGACCAAGTATTTTTTTCTGTAGTGGATGAATATCGAAAGCCTCTCCTTTATCTATGCTCACTACCATTGCTGTACCATCAAGCATTAACCCTTCTTCTTGTTCTTTCCTCAATATCGCCGATGGCCCTGGAGAACCAGCTATTTCAGGTGCCCCATAGTTTGCCAACTGCACAAAGGCAAAAGGTAAATTCTCACTTTCAAAATCTTTCCTAAATAACTTAATCATTTCTTGGAACAGCTTACCATAACCTTCTGAATCCTCTACATTTGACTCCCCTTGATACCACAATACTCCCTTTAACTTAAGTTTTTTTAGGGGGTCAATCATTGCATAGTATAACCCAGTGGGTTTATTGGTAAAAAAGGTCCTAGCTGGCTGAGGTTTAGTGATGGCACCAATTTTGTAATACCATTCATCTCGTAAAGGTATGCGCATATTCTTACTTTTTGTTATTATATGATAGGGTTTTGTAGGCGTAAATTCTCCTTTACCATCATGTATATAATGTTTGATCATAATCGTATTTCTACCTTCTTTTAATAGACCACTAGGGATTGTGTATTTTCTAGGAGGGTATTGGTAAGCAGTGCTACCAACCTTTAGTCCATTAACCCACACTTCATCTGCATCAACAATAGTACCCAAGTGTAAATAGACTTCTTCTTGGTTCATTTTCATAATGATATCAGACCTTAAGTTCAGTGGTTTTTGTAACCACACAATACCACTTATGTTTTTTAACTTCTCAACTTGATCATATTTTGTGGGTATTGTTATTTTATTGGGATAGGGATCGGATGAAAATCCCTCTTCTAGAAAAGCATCTTTTAGAATATCTTCTTCTAAGAGATTTTCCGTCCAATTTGTAATATTTTTTTCGTCTATCTTTATTTTCTCTTGTACATAGTTTTCACGGTGGCAATCTTCTAGTTCCTTTAAATGATTTTTCCTATATTTTTTAATCAGAGTTTCATTACACCACGCTTCAATGGGCGAACCTCCAACTGCTGCTTGTATTAATCCAATATTTAGTCCCTGGTCATAAGATTGGAAATGCTTGGCGAAAAAATATCCAATTGCACTAAAGGTTTCCATTGTACTAGATTCTAACCCAACCCACTCACCCGATGCAATGCCCCTGTTTTCTCCTTTGAAAACAGGTTCTTTAGGCATTGTAAATTGGTGAATGACACGGGTACTATTCGAATTTAAGTCATTGCTTAATTCTTTTTCGTACAAATCAAAAACACGTGAAATAGGTAGCTCCATGTTGGATTGTCCGGCCAGTAAAAACACTTCTCCAAAATATAAATCTCTTATTATTTCTTGGGTAGAACCCTGTATAGACATTTCAAATGGGCCACTATTTTCTTGTTCATCCAATATAACTTCCCAATATCCAGTTTCATCAGCACATGTATTGTAATCTATGTTATTAATGGACACAGTCATTTTTTGATTAGGTATATCATGTCCATAAATCTTATTCTTGGTATTTCTTTGCAAAACAAGCCCATCACTAAATATTTTATCTACCCCAAGTTTACCACACATTCTTACACCCACATTTCTGTTATTTTGTTCCCGTTATTTTATTCCTAATATTCTATTCAATAATTGTATCTTCAGAGGATGAAGTCATCTTAATAGAATACGGTTTCTTACCTGTTAAGCTAATACTTCTTTGATCTGGTTGACTTGTTCCTATAAATAATTCATATTCACCTTTATTTAAAACAAATTCTCCTCTTTCATTATATAAACCAAATACTTTTGCATCTAAATTAATATCAATCTTCTTACTTTCTCCCGGCTCTAAGAAAATCTTTTTCAAGTATTTCAACTGTGGATTTGGCGTGTTTTCCTTACTGCACTTTATATACAATTGAATGGATTCTCCTGCTGCATAGTTCCCCTTATTGGCAATATCAAGGGATAGTTCAACTGGTTTATCTAGTTGAATCTCTTTAGAATTGCAGGTAATATTTGATATGTCAAAATCAGAATAACTAAGTCCATATCCAAATGGGTATAAAGCTTCGTTCTCCATATACCGGTATGTCCTTCCCTTCATGTTATAATCCCTAATATCTGGTAACTCTTCAGTTGTTTTATAAAAGGTTACTGGTAGCTTTCCTTCTGGCGCTTTTTCACCAAAAAGTATAGAAGCAATTGCCCTACCACCTTGCGCACCTGGATACCACCCTTGTAAAATAGCTGGGATGTGTTCATCTGCCCAAGTAACATCAAGCGCACTTCCTGATAATAGTATTAAAACCACTGGCATAAATGGTTTCTAGAACCTCTTGCTGGATTCCTGGTAAACTTAAATTAGGTTTATCTCCACTTGCAAATTGATTCCCTTGGTCTCCCTCTTCCCCTTCAAGGCTTGGATCTAATCCCATACAAGCAATAATAATATCGCTGGCCTCACACACGCCCTTTACTTCTGAAATACGATCGTTAAGCTCTCCTAAGCCGCTTATTTGTTTTTTATGCAAATGACATCCTTCTGAGAAATTAACTCTCGTATCATCTCCTACATAATCCTGAATCCCTTCAATGATTGTGTAATACCTAGAAGCAGTTCCCTCATAATTTCCAACTAAAGCTTTTCTATTATTTGCATTAGGACCTATAATACCTATTGATTTGATTTTATCTTTATTTAATGGTAATAATTGATTTTTATTTTTTAGAAGTACAATGGTTTTACTTGCAACTTTATAATTAAATTCTGAATGCTCTTTACAGTCCACTTGATCATAACTAATATCTTTATAGGGATTATTAGAATCGTCCCCAATCATACCTAATTTTAATTTAGCTACATATAAACGTATTACAGCTTCATCCAGTGTTTTTTCATCTACTAAGCCTTCTTCCACTGCTTGTTGTAAATATAAGAATAAGTTTCCACAATTTAAATCGCATCCATTATTAATGGCCATGGCAACAGATTCAACTGGTGAATTGGTCACTTTATGGTACATGTGAAAATCTTTAATCGCCCAACAATCAGAAACAACATGGCCTTTGAAACCCCATTGCTCTCTTAAAATATCAATGAGTAATGTTTTACTTCCACAACACGGTTCATCATTTGTACGGTTGTATGCTCCCATAACCGCTTCAACGTTTCCTTCTTGTACACAAGCCTTAAAGGCTGGCAAATAAGTTTCATATAAATCTTGTTGTGTGACAGTGGCATTAAAACTATGCCTTTCATCCTCTGGCCCTGAGTGAACAACAAAGTGCTTAGCACATGCTGCTGTTTTTAAAAACCGTGGATCATAACCTTGTAATCCGTAGATGAAACGAACGCCTAGGCGACCACTTAAATAAGGATCTTCCCCAAAGGTTTCATGCCCTCTTCCCCACCTTGGATCTCTAAATATATTCACATTCGGCGACCAAAATGTTAAGCCCTTATAAATATCTGTATCACCAAATTTTTGTTGCATATTAAACTTACCTCTGGCTTCTGTAGAAATAATGTCAGCCGTTTTCTCAATCAAATCTTCATCAAAAGAAGCAGCTAGACCAATGGCCTGCGGAAACACCGTTGCCACTCCTGCCCTTGCCACACCATGCAATGCTTCGTTCCACCAGTTATATGATTTAATTCCTAATCGTTCAATTGCCCCTGCTGAATGAAGGGTTTGGCTTACTTTCTCTTCTAAAGTCATTTGTGCAACTAAAGACCTTGCTTCCTTTTCTAATTTAATATATTCTTTTACTTGGTTTGGATCTAATGCCATTGTATTTCCTCCTATGATAGTGTTGTAATAATATTATTGTAATGTTTATGCGCTAATTAGTATATTTTTCTTCCTTTTTCATCTTGGACGCCTGATTTACGATAAAAATATGTGTTGACTTGATCTCTCCACTCTTTAGCACTTTCTAATTGTTCTTCCAATCGACATAAGATTCGCTCATATGCCGTAGGTTCAATTAATCCTTTAAGACTTATAAACTTTTCATTCATTGCCTTAACTTCTTCAACCCCTTCGAAATGGGTATCATAGATATGCTGGATTAAAGTTTTTCCTGTTGATAAGACATGGCTATATTTTAGATGGTGAAAAAACAGCAATAATTCTTCAGGACAAGTCTCTATATTGTTATACATATTTGCATTAAGTTCATTATATTGTTGTGCATACCCCGTCCCACTATGGCTACGGTCCACACCTATTCCTAAGTGATCTGCACGGTGATAGGTTCCCCATCTAGAATATTCATACCCATCTACACTAGGACCATAATGATGATCTGGCTGAACCATCCAACCGATTCCTAAAGGACTGGTATATTTTTCATAAGTATCCCTTGATTTCATTAGGATATCCAATAAAATAGTTCCAATCTTTTCTTCAAGTCCAAAAGTCATTTGTATCCATTCTATTGCTATTTCCTCTGCACTTAAAGATGTATTATAACTTAAACGCCCAAATCCATATAAATTAGCACCGGCAAGATCATGCCCCGTCCAATTAACATCATCTCCAGTATTACAGACTGCGGCTATTCCACATTTAACCTGTCCATAAGTCCTTCCACTAACAATGTCACTGACACTATCTTGAGATGAATTGCATTTGGTTTTAAAATCTAAAACCTCTTTAAACATAGGAATTAAATAACATACATGACGTTGTTGTCCTGTATATTCTTGCGCAATCTGTACCTCTAATATTTGATTAGTTCTTTCTAATTTCCCCAGTAAAGGCGTTACAGGTTCTCGTACTTGAAAGTCCATAGGACCATTTTTAATTTGTAAAACCACATTATCTAAAAACTCTCCATCTAGTGGTGCAAAATAATCATACGCTGCTCTTGCCCTATCTGTCTTATAATCTCGCCAATCTTGTTCACAATTATATACAAAACATCTCCAAATAACCGTCCCTCCATATGGCTTTATAATTTTACCTAGCATATTAGCGCCTTCTGCTTGATTACGGTTATAGGTAAAAGGTCCTGGTCTGCCTTCAGAATCTGCTTTAACGACAAATCCTCCTAAGTTCGGTAAGTGCCTATAGACTTCTTTTATTTTTTCTTCCCACCAGGCAATAACTGTAGCATCCAAAGGATCTGCTGTCTTTAGACCACCTAATTCTACAGTAGCCGCAAAGTTTAAGCTAATATATAACTTAACACCATAATCTGCAAATACTTCTGATAACTTTTCTAGTTTATTATAGTATCTTTCACTAATTAGTTCTGTCGCACTGTCTTTAACATTTACATTGTTAATAACAGTTGCATTAATACCAGAAGAAGCTATTAACCTTGCATACATTTCAGTTCGTTCATTAATAAAAATTTCATGATTGTTAAAGAAGAAGGATTTTCCTGAATAACCCCTTTCAATACTACCATCCATATTGTCCCAATGATTGAATATTCTAATGGGGTTATCAGGTTTCTCTTCTATGTGTATCCCTTTAAGAGTCTTTCCTGTTTGCAAGAAACGAATGATATGAAAAACACCATATAATATACCCCTTCCATTAGATCCTTCTATCATAATATTGTTATCCTTCTCAGATAACCTATACTGGTCTTCCACCTTTAAATCTAATCCTATGCAAATATAGACACCTTTTTTTTCATTAACTTCTAAGTTTTCTTTTGATTCATAAATAGTTAAATCTATATCCAAAATAGCTTTAATAGCTGTTTTTAGTTCTTTAGCAGCTGTTTTTATAATCCTTCTTTCACATTCATCTAAATTGCTAATTTGTATAAAGACATCTTTAAATTCAATTGTGCTATTTAGAGATATGCTTTGTTCAACTTTGCTATACTCTAACCACATTTTTTCAAAGCCCATAAAATATCCTCATTTCAATTTTTATTTTCTTCAATTTTTATTTTTTTCTGATAATAAAATCCTTTAAAGAACAATATTAAAATTTCTTACTTTTGATTTTTTTCCCATGCTGCGGTGCGCTCATCTATAATTGCCTGACCACCTGAATTTAAGTAATCTTTAAATCCACTATCAAAAACTTGATCAAACTTACTCTTATCAGTAACAACTGATTGGGTTAATATTGCATTGCGCTTATCTGCGAGTGCTGGCCCCATCCCTGATTCTGTTGCGATATCTCCAAGGTTATAGTTTCCAATAATCACGTTATCCTTAATACTGTATTCATAAGCTTGTTTAATTGTATCTACATCTATTCCTATATAAGCAAGAGCACGGGATTTAATATTCAACTCTTCATCTCCAAGATCTAACCCGTTAATTGTAATTGTGTAGTCAATGTTCTCTTGGGAGTTCATAATTGCATCTCCTGATGCTGATAATTTCTTAATTGCCCCATCAGCTGTAACTTCATGAGCAATACCATCTTCTCCAATTTGAAGAAACTTTCTGTTTTCAAAAAGTGTTTGACTCATTCATTAAAAACAAATTACTCTTTAACTGCTCCCAAAGTTACACCTGAAACAAAATGCTTTTGTAAAAAAGGGTATACGATTAAAATTGGTATGGTCGCAATCATAATAGTTGCAGCTTTAAGGCTTTCTGAAAGTCCTGGCATGGAAAATCCTTCTTGAGCTGCCACTTCAACTTGCATAATATTATTTAAGATATTATATAAAAGAAGTTGAATTGGATAATAGGTCCTATTGTTCATATACATTAAAGCATCCGAAAAACCATTCCAGCGACCTACTGCATAAAACAATGCTAATGTAGCTAATACAGGTTTTGATAAAGGTAAATAAACTCTTATTAATATTTGAATAAAACCTGCACCATCAATTTGTGCTGATTCCCTAAGGCTAACGGGAATACCATAAAAAAAGCTACGCATTATAATCATATTAAACACACTAATGACGCCTGGTAAAATAAGAACTATTGGTTTGTTAATCATATGTAAATCTTTAAGTAATAGGTAATTAGGAATAGTCCCAGCATTAAAATACATCGTTAATACAATGATAAAATTTATAAACTTTCTACCCTTTAAACTATCAAAAATTAGTGGGTATGCACACAGTGTGGTCATGGTCATAGATGATATTGTAGCAATAATCGTCAATATAGCTGTCCACGCAAGAGCCCATATATACTTCTTATCTCCTAACACTGTTTTATATGCGTCAAGGTTAAAATCAACAGGCCAGAATAAAACTTTGTTTTTGATTAGAGCATCCACAGAACTCAGTGATCTTGCTAATACTGTTAGTAACGGTAACAAATATAACCCCAACTACTGATTGAAATAAACCAACGGCTGTCGTTAATGAAAACTGTAATCCTTTTATACCATGTGTATAAACGAACGTGGCTATTACATCTGATACATCTGAAACTAGCAGATTACTTAATGCATATGGACGATCAAAATCACTCCCTAAGATTCTCCCTAAACTTAAAATAAGAAGAACAACAATTGTAGATTTGAGCCCAGGCAATGTGATATTCCATATCTTTCTTATACGGCCTGCTCCATCAACTGAGGCTGCCTCATAAAGTTCTGGGTTAATACCCGTTATACCTGCTAAATAGATAATTGTATTCCATCCAATACTTTGCCAAATGCCAAGGAACACATAAGTCCACACCCAATGAAACGAAGAATTTAGAAACGGTATACTTTCAAAGCCTAGTTTGTTTAACATAATGTTAATAAGCCCATTGGTAGGTGCAAATAACTGTAATGCTAAACCCGAAATAATAATCCATGATAAAAAATGTGGCATATATGCGATTGTTTGAGTTATGCGCTTAAACCTCTTAAATACCAATTCATTCAGCAAAATCGCTAATATAATAGGTGCAGGAAATCCAATCACTAAATCCAAAATATTTAGCATAAATGTATTTCGCAAAGCATAGAGAAAATCCCTGTTCGAAAAAGCCTTTATAAAATACTCAAATCCATGATTCCCCGCCCATTCCATTTCCCATACACTTTCGATAATACTATATTTCTTAAATTCAATTTGAATATAGGTCATGGGAATATATTTGAAAATAATAAAATAGGCTAGTGGAAAAGATAGTAATAAGTAAAGTGTCCAATGCTGCTTTATGTAAATCTTAGCTGTTTTAAATTTTGAATAACTGGTATTGCTTTTATTCAATTCCATCTTCGACTCCATGTTTTCACCTCCTTTAATTGTTCGTAATCATACAGTATCTATAGTGTGTACACTCATATAAAAGACATCTTTCGCCAAACCTGTACACATATGCGCTCTCAACCTGTATTGCTCACCCTTTCAAACCCCCATTTTTTCACCCCGTTTTTTTTATTTGGTATGATTATAAGATATCACGCCGTCTATAAATTGTCAATACTGTTTAATAACCTTATCTAAAACATATATTTTATAGTACATTTTTCGCCTTTTGCAAAATAACTCCCATTAACGTTACATCTTTTTCACATGCACCATACACCTTTTCTATTTATTAGAAGATAAGTCCCTATTTTCTCTTCAATTGTATTTCTTCACTACATGTACGTACAGGACTGTTCAATAAAAGCATTAACAGTCTTTCAACCCATATCTATACATGATAACTCTTATTTTTAAGCACTTTTCACTAATATCGGGCATCATTTACTTTTAACTTGTATTTTATAATCGATAGTTATATAATACAAATTACAATTAGTCTCACTAAATTAATAACAAAGGGGCATAACATGGCTAAAGTAGCTAAATATATTAAAATCATGGATTGGATCATGGAGCAAATCGCTGTAGGCGCTGTCCAACCAGGTGAAAAATTGGATTCTGAAAACATACTTTCTGAAACCTTTAAAGTTTCCAGGCAAACTGTACGTCGTGCTCTAGAAGAACTGGAAAAAGCAGATTATATTACAAGAGTCAAAGGCAGTGGCACTTATGTGTCAGAAAACCAATCTCTTATTATACCAACCACAATTGATGATAGTAAGTTATTTAAGACGGTAGGGATTATTACCACCTATTTAGATGCCTATATCTTCCCCTCAATCATCCAAGGAATTGAAACAGAACTTACTAAAAAAGGTTTTATCCTACAGGTAATGTCAACAAAGAACATCGTAGAAAACGAGCTTAGAGCCTTGCAAATGATGTCAGAAAGTAACTTGGATGGACTTATTATCTGGCCATCTAAAAGTTCTCTTCCCTGTATTAACCTAAACTTATATAAGTCCCTTTCTAGTAAGGGATTGCCCATGGTTTTTGTGGATTCATACTATCCTGCGTTTCCAGCAACTTGTGTTTGTATAGATGATGTGGCCATTGGTATGACTGCAACAAATCATCTTATTAGTATGGGACATACTAATATTACAGGAATTTTCCCCCACGAAGATATACAAGGCCATTTGCGATACCAGGGATATGCAAAGGCATTAGTTGCTGCCGGTTTACCTTTAAGCGATGAACATATACACTGGTATTCTAAAGAAAATGTGGAGGAAGATTTAACAAAAGCCTCACTTTGGAAAAGTCTCAAAGAATGCAGCGCAGCTTTTTGTTTTAATGATAGTTTAGCACTTATGTTAATAGATCAGCTTCATCATAAAGAGATATTTGTGCCTGAAGACTTTTCTGTGGTGGGAGTAGATAATATTTTTATGGCTAAGAGAGCTGAACTTACAAGTATTATCCATCCAGGTGAGAAGTTGGGTACAGCCGTGGCAGAATTACTGATCTCTATGATTAATGGTAAAAGAAGCGAAAACATCTTTTTCCAACCACAACTTATATCACGTAATTCTGTTAAAAATTTAAACTCTTCATTATAATTAAGCCCGCAAAAAGACCTCATTTGTATTTTAACTACAAATGAGGTCTTTTATAAACAACTTAATAATCTCTAATGTTCTATTCTACGGCCACATTCCATACACATTAGGCCACTACTATCCACTACTGCACCACAAACACATTCTACCTCTTGCCCAGCCTCACTTGTCAGTAAAACTTCCCCTAATTCTTCGTCCATTAATTTTTCTGTACTAGCACCGCAGGAAGGGCAAAATTGTTGGCCTTTTTTTAATTTAAATCCACAGCTACATATGTTGTTTTTGATACTTTCTTGAATGCTTTTTTCATGTTCCAATTTTTTTATATCAGAATCGATTGTATTTATCTTTTCATAAAATGAGCCTAACTGCTCTAACTCGACTTTTCCAGCTGTGTATAGATCATATACTTCCATGCCAATAAACTGATACATTTTTGTTTTATCTTCTACTAGAATTTTTATTTCATTGTTTATTGCATTAATAGATTTTTGATCTGCAGTGTTCGCCATTAATTCCGTAACTTTATCGCTTAAGGGGGCTACACTACCTGCAACTTTCTCCGATGTATGCTTGATTTTTCCTAAAAAATTATTTATAGCCATTTAAACTCACCTTCCTTATTTGTTTAACAAGTCAATTTCTTTTCTATTTCTTGGCGAACTAGGGCCAGACCTTCTAATTCTTTCATCATAGTAGATTTTTCTTCTTCTGTACCGGCAGCTTTTTCATCTAATTGACGAAAAGCTCCTTCTAGTTGGTCTAGTAGTAAGGTTTCAATTTCTTCTAGTTCTATCTTAAGTTCCTGGTTAAAATCAGTTACCAAGTCTCCTTCTTTACTCTTATAATCAGAATAGGCCTTAGAAGACAATTTTCCTATCTTTTTCTTTAAGAATAATTCAACAATAAACTTTGTAGCTAAATAAAACAAAAAGTCTACTCCCATTTTAATGCCAATAACACCTACTAAAACAGGTGGGTTTGCTAATATGCGCGTTAAGATATTTTTGATGCCCTTAAAAACAAAATTAGTCAACGGTTTAGGTATCAGCTTATAGATACGTTGTCCTTCATTTAGTAAATCACCTACCTCTGATAGGCTCTTACCCGCCACAGCTGCTTTAATTGCATTCATAATGCTTAAGGTAAAGGCCACTGGTAGGACGATTATTATTATAACACATATAAGCCCTATTATACGTTTTGCAACTGATAGACTCTTGGTTAATTTTTTATGATATTTATCAAATATTGCCTGGATAAAAGAAGATTCTCTTTTGCTAGCTAATGATTTTGACAAGACAGCTAGTGCCACCACGTCATATCTCTCATCAATTAGTTTATATACCTCTTTTTGGCTTAGATTTAATTGATCATTGCTAGAATCTGAAAGATTTCTTTTAACTTCATCTCTAAGCCTACTCATATTATCTATAATCTCAGCGTCAAACTCTTTTACTAAATCATCTCTTCTTTTTTTATCTTGATTAATCACTGTCCCAAATAGGGTGGCAAAACTATATTTCATTTTTAAATTTTTAAACATAACTGTAGCATTGGTGGCGTCTAATACACCCCTCTCTAGCTCATTTAACATATTCATATAATCCTCTGAGTATGTATTTAGTGCTAACCTATTTGTTTCTTTATTTCTAATAATGGCGTCTTTCATAATATTATTTCTAATTTCTCTACTTTTTTCAAGTTGATCTGAATGATTCTTCTCATTATTCATCACGTTTGTGATGTTCTTTACCATATCATCAACTACACTTATTCTTCCAGAGATTTTATCATCCATTGTGTTTGCTTGGAGTATAACGTCATTTATATAGCTCCTTACCTTATTAAATCCAGACTCTTCCTTGCCTTCAGTCTGATACTTTGAAGAAACCGGAAACATCATTGGTGATAGAAACTCTTTTTTCCTAGCAAAGTTAATAATATATTCCATATTGTCTTTAAGGTCTTGTGGTTTCACCAAGTCTATTTGTTGCATGATAAATACGACCTTTTTACTTAAATCACCTTTAGCCTGTGCTAATAATTCCCATGCTGCTTGGCCAAAAGGATTTTTAGCTGAAAACACAACAAATATTAAATCTGCATTGAAAATATAATCCTTTGTAATATCACTGTGCTTTTTAATGGGCGAATTAACTCCCGGGGTATCCACTATGGTCATAGCCTTAAGAAGCTCATTGTTCATAGTAATTTGCTTTATATGATTATTATTTATTTTCTCTGATTTATTCTGTCCATAACTTACCTCACCTATAGTGTCTGTACATGGATCTGAATCTATAGAACAAATTTCCTCTCCCAGCAATGAATTTATAAAACTACTTTTTCCCGAATTGACTTCACCTATTACAACGACCTTAAGCTCACTGTCTAGGTTACCCATTATCTTCTTAAGATCTTCACTGTAGCCACTGCCCAAATTATTTTTAACAATAAAATCATTTAAATCATTCATATAATTTCTTACATCATTTACTACTTTTTTATCTCTCTTTTTATTCAACAAGTTCATCACATCCTATGCTAATTCAATAATAAAGCATTTATATTTTCTTCTAAAATGCCTAATGTTCTTTTGAGTTCTGGTAATTGGTTATCATCCATATAGGTTGTTTTTCTAAATTCTAAAAAGTTTTGTTCCATATTAATAAGTTCATTATCAAACATCTGAGTAATAAATCCTGTCAATTCTGCTTTCACAGTACTTTTAGCAGTTTCTACTTTAATATTAAAAGAACCAACAGCTTTTTCTACCTCTTTCATCATATTAGGCGTATAGATATTACTATCAAGAAACTTATTTAAGGTCAATGATAATATAGATGTAACAACAATTCCCGCAATAATTGGTCCTAGCATAGGAGCGCCTATTATCCCCCCTGCATAAGCTGCCATGGTTCCGAGGCCTACTACTCTTGCACCAACCCCCACACATGTATCTGCCACTTTTTTTCTTCTATCTCTCTTACTTCTAGCTTCCCAAACTTCCATAAAAAGTTCTTCTGAAGCCTCAAATAATGATGTATTATAAGATGAAACTTCAATAATTGTAGATTTTATTTCAGCTACAACATTCTTTTTACTTGACATAATTGTGCCATATATGTTGTTTTCTAATTCTAGATATGTTGGTCTGTCTTCTAAATACTTACCTGTTTTTTGTAAAACAGATTCCATTTCACTAATATAATTACGCATTGCTTGTTGCGTTTTTCGCTCGATTGATCTGGTTAGTATATTCTGATAGTTATCATTGACAGTCGAGAGCCAAAGCTGAAAATCTGACTTATTACTAAAGCGTTCTTTAATTGTTTCTGGGTCTAATCTGGCAACAATTTCAGTCCGGTACTTTTCCACCTCTGTATCTATATCTACCATAAGTTTTTCTATAAGCTTATTAACATCTCTCTTATGTGTTTCCCGAAATTCATCTATGGTTCTATTAATATTTTCTACAATACGCAGATCACTCTCATATTGTTTATATCTCTTTTCAAAAGAATCCTTGATGATTTCAAGCATATTGCCAGCCATTTCAATATTTGATTTCTCTTTTATTTGCACGGAATTAGTATCTGTTACGGTTTCTTTTATGTATTTCCTAAATGCGTTGTACCCACTCGTTTCACTTAAGTCATTTATTTCTTCTTCTGCAGATATAGGAAAGATAAGTGGTTCATTAAGTCCTAAGTTCATTGCATATGTTTTAACCGCATTTATATTTTTTCTAAGGGTCTCATCATCTACTAAATCTTTTTGTTGGAGCACAAATAGCACCTTCTTATTCCAATCTCCCTTGACTTTTTCAACTAAGCGCCACACTGAATCATTATGAGGGTTCATGGCTGGCAGTACGACGATTAATAGATCACTAGATGGAATAAAATTTTCAGTAATAAGTGTATGACCATCTACGATTGAATCCGTTCCTGGCGTATCTACAATAGCAATATTTTTTAACCTTTCATTGTTAAAAAAATGTCTTTTATGGTTTTCTTCTACCTGCAATTCTGCATTTTCTTCACCATACCTTATCTCATGTACAATGTCTGTACATGGCGCCGATGAAACCTTACATATCTCAGCACCCACTAAAGCATTAATAAAACTGCTTTTACCCGCTTTAACCTCCCCCATAACAACAAACATATAAGGATCTGATACTGATTTTAAGAACTGCTTTACTTTCTTTTTTATTTCAACATCATCAATATCTTTCGTAAATGTTCTAAATTCTTTCATAATATGGGTTGTTTTATCTTTATATTGATTGGTCATATTATCAATCATTGGACTATCTAACATCTTGCAATCTTCCTTCCTATTATGGTTGTTTTTTTGATAATTTTTTAACTTTTCTATATACACTTAAATATAAACTATATATGCCCACATTGCTACTAATTTCGACAATATAACATTTTTCTAAGTTTAAATTAAAAAAATAACTCAGTGGCACTTGGCACACTGAGTCATTAACTTATACCTTTTCTATATTAAATAAAACAGATGCAAAATCCCCAATATCTTTTGCAAATTCTTTCCTATTGATCACAAGTCCTGCATTCATAAGTTGATCCCCATAATAAGTCTCTTCTCTTCCAAAAACAGTTACATTATACAGTACATCTGGATCCAACCCTGCAAGCCTATATCTAAGGAAACTTGCATTTACCTTGTTTAATCTTTGATAATATGCAGCTACTGCCTGTGTCTTATCTTTTGAAACCACTATCCAGGCAGTATCATTCCCCTCAAAAGGACTCTTAATACGATAAAACGTTCCTTGCTGAATGAGCTTTCTATATTTCTTATAGTACTTAATTTGTTGCTTTACTTCTTCAATTTCTTCATCACTTAATTTATTTAAATCAAGCTCATATCCAAAAGCCCCAAAAAATGCCACATTTCCCCTTGTACTTAAAGGAGTCATTCTATTTAATTGATGGTTAGGGGTAGCTGATATATGAGACCCCATACTAGAAACAGGGTATACAAAACTGGTACCGTATTGAATTTTCATTCTTTCAACTGCGTCTGTATCATCACTTGTCCATGTTTGAGGTGCAAAATACAGCATACCAGGATCAAATCTACCACCACCACTAGAACATGATTCAAATAAAATTTCCGGGAATTCTTCGATTAGTCTTGTATATAAATCATATACCCCTAAAATATACTTATGCATTACCATTCCTTGTTCTTCTGGTTTAGCAGTTCTAGAATAGCATTCAGTTATATAACGATTCATGTCCCATTTGATATAGGAAATTTTAGACTCTTCAATAACTTTTCTAATCATACTATGAATATAATCCACTACTTCTTTTCTAGAAAAATCCAGCACATGTTGTTGGCGGCTTGGACTTTCAAAACGGTCTGGTGTAGAAAGAATCCAGTCTGGATGAGCCCTATATAAATCACTATTTTTATTAACCATTTCTGGTTCAATCCAAAGCCCAAACTTCATCCCCATTTGTTCAACTTTTCTTGACAATCCTGAAATCCCACTAGGCAGCTTATTTGTATTGACATACCAATCGCCAAGGCCCTGGTGATCATCATCTCTTGTACCAAACCAACCATCATCTAATACAAATAATTCTACCCCTACTTCTTTTGCTTTAGTTACAATATTTAAGATTTTTTCTTCATCAAAATCCATAAAGGTTGCTTCCCAGTTATTTAATAAAATAGGTCTTTCTTGATCTCTCCATACACCTCGAGCTAATCTTGTACGATAAAGCTCATGGTATGACTGACTCATTTTATTTAAACCTTTGTCCGAATAAACCATTACTAACTCAGGTGTTTGAAAACTTTCTCCGGGGTTAAGTGGCCACTCAAAAGTACCTGGGTGAATCCCCATCATAACCCTTGTCATATCGTGGGTGCATACTTCAATCTGACCTAAAAAACTACCACTATACACTAAGCTAAATCCATAAACTTCCCCTTGCTGTTCTGTAGTTTCTTTTCTCTTTAGGGCAAGGAAAGGGTTATGCTCAATACTACTAGCACCTCGCATACTATATATAGACTGTACACCTTGTTCTAGCTTTCTTGTCTTAACATATCGCTCTCTAGACCAAGCCCCCGACAAATGTACCATTTCAAAGTCCCTATCTGGTAAATCCACTGATCCACTCATAGCGTTGATCAGTACAATCTTTTCACTACCATTATAAATAAACTTTGTATGCCTTGTAATAACAGGTAATTCTTCATATATGGTATAAGTAAGAATTAAGTCTGCACCTATTACTTGATCATGCAAAGTAATTTCAATACTTGTTGCTTCATCCTCTTTCTCCACATATGTAGCTGGCAAAGGCTCTATCTTTTTCTTTCCATCATATATGGTATGTGAAACATATTCAAAATTTGTAATCTTACTACCATTCTCTTGTTTTATAGTAAAGGCCCCGTATCTAAAATCTCCTGTCCCGTAAGAAGGATACTCTTGTTTTGTATATTGCAATGTTAAAATAGAAGGTTCTGGGCAACTAAATACTGAAAGAGATCTTTTCATATCTTCATGAAGATATGAAAACGACTCCTGATCCGTTATTTTCTTTCCATAATATAAATTTCCTAATTGATTATTCTCCATAACCTCAATAATATAACTGATTTCTTTATTAAAGATATGGAATTGTTTTGATGTTTCATGATATATAATAGGCATTTAAAACTTCCTTTCCATTAATATTATAATTTACCACCTGATGTCGCTATTCCCTCAATAAATTGTCTTTGGAATATCATATAAATAACAACCATCGGAATAACTGCTAATAAAGACGCTGCCATTAACTCTGGATAATTAGCCGTAAACTGACCTTGTAACTTTGCAAGTGCTGCAGATAAAGGCATGGTGCTTTGCTCAGAGTTAACAATCAAAGGCCACATTAAATCTTTAAATGCAAATAATGCTGTAAAAATCCCTAGTGCAACCATTGAGGATCTTGTAAGAGGTGCCATAATATATAAAAACGTCTGACCAATATTACATCCATCTAATCTAGCTGCTTCTTCTAATTCCTTAGGAAGATTCATGTAAGCCTGCCTCAAGAGAAATGTTCCAAATGCCGTTACAACCCCTGGAAATATAAGTGCGAAACGCGTATTTAATAGCCCAAGTTTACTAACCATTAAATATTGAGGTATAATAAATATCTGTGCTGGCACCATCATTTGAAACAACACAAGACCAAAAGCAAAATCTCTTCCTGGAAATCTTAACCTTGCTAAAGCATATCCTGCCATGGTTGCCGTTAAAACTGCAAATATAACCCGCCCCACTATTAAAACTAAAGTATTCCAATATAATTTTAAAAAGTCCATTTTACTTATAACTGCTTTAAATGCATCTAATCGCCATTTCGATGGGAAAATGACAAAAGGATTCATTTGAGTCGATTCTGAAATAGTCTTAAAAGATGTAAGAAACATCCAAGCAAATGGAACAATCATTACAACAACGCCAATCATTAAACATATATGTACGACTACTGTACCAAGTTTTTGTTGTTTTTTCATACTATTCCTCCTTAATCATATTTTACCCATTTCTTTTGCAATCTTAATTGAATCACTGTAATCATTAGAATAACCACTAGCAACAACATAACAATTGCCGATCCATACCCCCTATTAGATTCAACAAATGAATATTTATAGAATAAATACACAAGAGATTGAGTTTTAGGAAGTGCTGGATTTGTTATATCGAGCATCATATAGATACTGTCAAACACCTGCATGGCTCCAATAATTCTTGTTACGGATACAAAAAACATAGTTGGTGAAATCAACGGCACTGTAATTGAAAAAAATTGCCTTATTCCGCTAGCCCCATCAATTTCAGCTGCTTCATAATAATCCCTTGGTATTTCTTGTAGTCCTGCTAAGAAAAGCACCATATTGTATCCAATAACAGACCATATTCCTACCACTGCTATAAAAATAAAGGTAATCTTAGGATTTGAAATCCAATTAACCGACTTGAGTCCAATGGAATTTAATAAATGGTTTAGTAATCCAAATTCCGAATTATATAACCATCTCCATACCATAGCTACTGCCGCTGGCGCTGCTACCATAGGTAGGAAATAAATAGTTCTATAAATAGTTCTTCCTGCAATTTTTCGGTTTAATAATACCGCTAACACAAGGGCTATAATAATAGATAAGGGAACTTCTATAATTGTATATTTAAAAGTATTCAGTAAAGCCTGCCATATACTTTTATCTGCAAACATTTTTTGATAATTTTGTAATCCTACAAACACATTTCCCTTGCCAAAGGCACCTGTTTTAAAAAAGCTTTGGTATATTGTTTGAAAAATAGGAATAATATTTAAGATCATCAAACCAACTATTGTAGGTAAGATAAATAACCAACCCCAAATACTTTCATTGAGGCTATACTTTATTTTTTCCCTTTTTCTAGTCATTTTTTCATCTCCTTTTCTTAATATAGTTATAAAGGGCAGGTCATTTTTATCTACCTGCCCTTTATATATTGTTTTTATTATTCTTCTTCTGCTAAATTCGCATTCATTTGTTCTGTAATTTCTACTGCTACATCTTTTACTTCTCTAGTACCTGCCCAAGTATCTACTAATTTGTCCTTGGTCATATTTTCCCATCTCACTGTGGATTTAGAATAAGGTCTAATGACTAAATTATCCATCATATCTAAATATGCTTGAAGATTAAAGTCAGGATAAGCATTTACCCAATTACCTGTTGTGCCTTCGTAAGCCGAAATAACAACGCCTAAGTCAGATTGCTTTTGTTGTGCTTCTTTTGAACCAAGGTATTCAATTAATTTCCACGCTTCTTCTGGCATCTCCGTATTTCCCGCTGCTGCCCATCCAAGGCCATTGTAAAGAGAAACTCTTTGTCCTGTTACAGCATCCTTTGGCAATACTGCTATATCTCCATTGGCTTTAATATAATCATTATTACAAAGTTCAGGTAACATCCATGATCCCATGGTGATCATGGCAACTTTTCCAGCTTCAAATAATGCTTCTGGTGCATTTTCTGCCATGGTTTCATAACTTGGCATATATCCTTCTTTAACAATACTTGTTACAAATTCCAGTGCTTTAATTGTTCCTTCTTTGTCAAATCCAGAAGCCTTCTTATCTGCCGAAATAATTTCTCCACCCATACTATACACCATATTATACCATCCATCTTGGTTGTTAGACGGTCTTAAAGCATATCCATACTGACTTCCATCATCCTTGGTTAGCTTTTTAGTTGCTTCTTTAAAATCATCCCAAGTCCAATCAGCGCTAGGATATTCTACACCCGCTTCATCAAACATTGTTTTGTTATACCAAAGAGCAATTGTATCTAGATCTTTTGGCATTGCATATTGAGTGCCTTCCCAGTTGTAAATTTGTACAATTTCTTCTGGAAACTTATCTAAGTCAATTCTATCACTGGAATTAAGTTTATCCGTTAAGTCCAGTAACATTTCATATTCAGAGTACTTTGCAATTTCATTTGAATGCATCCAAAACACATCTGGTAAAGATCCACCCGTTGCTCCTGCTTCAAGCATGGTCCAGTACTGCTCCCAAGGCGTAACCTGAATACCAACTTTTATACCACTTTCTGCTGTAAAGTCATCCATAATCTTTCGGAGTCCTGGTTCCTGGTTCTTATCCCAAATCGCCACTTTTAATATTTCCTTCGAAACTTCTGGTGTTTCTGCTGATTGCTCGGTATTTTGCGCTACACCACTATCCACTTTATCCTCTGTGCTAGTCCCTCCACAGGCTACTAATGATAATGCCACCACTGAGCTAAGAACTGCAGCTGCTAATTTTTTAAACTTCATATTAACTTCCCCCTTAATATAGATTCGCATAATGTTTACAACCTGTCATCTCTTTTTCTTATGATGCTTAAATCTTAACATAAAGTATTAAGATTCTAAATAGATAAATGTGACTTTTATATAGCTTTATGTTGTTTTGTTGTTAATTACTTCTGCATTTAATCTTATTTTGTAGTATAATATGTTTAAACTGTATATTTACTATATTAGTCATTTGAATCTTGAAGATATAAGGAGATAAAACTTATGGATAAATCAACAACCTATAAAAACGTAGCCGGTTTTCGTTGTCTACAAAATATACACAAACAAACCAGCGATTTATATCTTGTTCACTGCGGACATCATAAATGCCCTCCTGAATATTCTTATGATCATAAAATTCCAAATGAGTATCACCTTCACTTTGTACTCAATGGTAAAGGGATAATAGATGTTAATGGGATTTTATACCCTGTCCAAAAGGATGATATTTTTATAATCTTAAAAAACGTTCCTTTTAAATATGCTTCGGATCAGTATGAACCATGGGAATATATTTGGGTAACCTTTGACGGTACCCAAGCTGAAAATTATTTAAACTATATAGGTTTTACAGTTAATAATCCTGTTATCTCTTCTGCTGTTCCTACAAAAGTATATTTTCCCACTGTGCAAAAAATGCTGGATACTAACGAGCTTACCTTTGCCAATGAAATCAAAAGAGTAGGATTCTTATTTAAGATCTTAGGTAACTTAGTAGAAGCACAAAACACTTTAAAAAACGAAAACAAAAGATATGATTACTCTAGTGATGCTTACGTTGAATATGCCCTACAATACATTAAGTATAATTATGACCATATTACAGTGAATGATATTGCAAAATATATTGGTATTAATCGTTCCTATTTAACTTCAATTTTTAAGAAGAAACTAAATGTTCCTCCCCAAAAATACCTTATTGACTATAAATTAAAAAAAGCTGAAATATTAATTATAAACACAAACCTCTCCATTCAAGATATTGCTGCTAAAGTGGGATACGATAATCCTCTTACCTTTTCAAAGATATTCAAGCAAACCTATAATCTTAGTCCAAAAAATTATAGAGACAAACAGACTGCAATTGTAAACTCACCAATAGTATAAGTTTTTACTTCTATTAATATATTAATATGTGTCCAAAAAGAGCCCCTTAATGCTAAGTGCATTAAGGGGCTCTTTTAAAAAACCTTTATAATAATTGAAGGGCATCCCAGCTACCTTTATTAACAGCTTCATTTACTTGATCATAAGTTGGCATTATTTCAGCACTACCAAACTGTGTCGTAACATAAGCAGCCATGTAATTTGCAAACTTGGCAAACTTTAAAAGTACTTCAAATGGAATATCTTTTAGTTCCTGTTCTTGCATCATAATCTGATACAACATAGCCCCTAAGTGACTATCTCCCGCTCCAGTGGTATCCAATGCTTTAACTTTGATTCCACCGACCTTTTCATACCATTCTCCACGGCGAACAGCACACCCATCTTCCCCAAGAGTCGTCATAATAAGAGGCGTATTATATTTCTCATATAAGTATTTAGAACCTTCTTCAATTTCTTTAATACCTGTTAAAAATAATAATTCTTCTTCTGAAATCTTAAGGATATCAATACTTTCCATGACACTTAATATCTGATTCTTAGCTTGATCAAGACTTCCCCACAAAGGTGGTCTAAGGTTAGGATCATAACTAATTAAACATCTCTTTTCTTTAGCTAATTTAATAGCCTTTAGGGTAGCACCTCTTGACGGCTCATCTGTTAGTGATAAAGAGCCAAAATGAAACACCTTTAAATCATTAAACATACTTTCCTTTATATCATCCTCTGAAATCATCTGGTCTGCACCAGGATTTCTATAAAAACTAAAATCCCTATCTCCATTTTCTTGAAGATGAACAAAAGCTAGTGTTGTATTATATTCTTTAGAAACCTTTAAATCTGTATCGTCAATATGATTTCTTTTAAGAAAGTCAATTAAAAACCGCCCAAACTGATCATCTCCTACACACCCTATAAAACCTGTCTTTAATCCCAGTTTTGTAATGGCTGCCATAACATTTGCTGGGGCTCCCCCTGCGTTTTGCTCAAACCCTATTTTTCCACTGGGGCTTTTAATAGGTGTAAAATCAATAAGGATCTCCCCTAATGTAATAATATCTCTTCTCATAGTCATCTCCTTAATTTTTATAGCTACTTTTAGGATCCTAAGCTGTACTAAAGCCTTTGCTTAATAATATTTTAACATCAGCCTATATAAAGCACAACGGATATCCGTCTTTAAGTAATTATTGTTCCGTAGGTGGCTCTAGTCTTTCACCTGTTGGCTTTTCTGGCCTTTCTCCTTTTGGTAGGTCTGGTCTTTCACCTATTGGTAAGTTGCCCCATAAATACCCCCTTGAAGCGATAGGTCATAATCCCTAAACAGAATATCTTCATCAAAAGTCATTCTAAAATCAGAATCTTCTTTGCCTAAAAAAGCCTCTCTCCTGTATGATAAAAGGATTGTTGTCATAGAATATTTAACCTCATATCTCTCAAACACGCTTTCAATACTCATTATTTTTAACTCCTTTGCTAATGTATTAATTATATTCTAACGAACCAACCTAAAATGAACTTAAAATTTTGTTTTAAAGACACAAAAAAGATCCTTAATGCTAAATGCATTAAGGATCTTTTTTAAAATAACCTTGATAATGATCGAAGATCCATCAGAACTCTGGGCTGAGATCTTTCCTTTATGTTTAGAAACTATTGCCTGAGCAATGGAAAGGCCAATACCATATCCACCCGTTTGATTGCTTCGCGAAACGTCTGGTCTATAAAAACGTTCAAATAGCATCCCCACTAGCTGCCGAATAGCCTCCTTGTCATAGAACGAATACGTGCTAAGAGCTCCTTAGTGTTAAAAGGCTTTGTTAAATAATCATCTGCGCCACAGTCAAGGCCTAGCACCTTATCGTCAATCTCTGATTTAGCCGTTAACATAAGAACAGGAATTGCAAACTACTACGTTTACCCATTTTAAATCTCATTTATTATATCTTTTGAAATGACCTGTGGTGACATATGTGGCATGCCTAAATAATATCCTTGCATATAGTCCACACCCATTTCAATTAATTTGTCCATTTCATCTTTCGTCTCTATTCCTTCTGCTATAATTTTAATGTTTCTATTTTGTGCATAAGATAAGATATTCTCAACTAATTTTTGCCTATTATAATCCCGGTCAATTCCTCTTATAATAGCCATATCTATTTTTATATATTTTGGTGACAATATTAAAAGTGTTGTTTCATTATTATATCCCGAGCCAAAATCATCTAATGCTAAGCAGCTTCCCCATCTTGCTGTTGTCTCTTGTTTAATCTTTGTGCATTCTTCATTACTTTGTTCGTTTTCTATAATTTCAATTACAATACGATTTAAATATTCTTTATATTTCATTTCGAATTTATTAAAATCTGCGTCTGATAATCTATGGTTAGGTATGGAATTAATAAACACCTTTGCATTCCCAAAGGCCTCTTCATTGTTCTTAAAGCTCTCCATAGCTTTAAACCATGTAATTCTTTCAATCTCCGCCAGTTTAGATTGGGAGTTGGCCAATCTAATAATATCATGAGGGGATTTTAAATTTTCTACCTGGGGACGCATTAAGGCCTCATAAGCGAAAATTTCTCCAGTTTTTGCATCTACAATCGGTTGAAAAGCAAATTTTACTAATTCCTCCTCAATAAATCTATTAAGTTCTTCTTTTCCATTTAATAAAATAGAATCCCTATCATAACTTTTTTTATCAAACTCACCTATATTACCCTTGTCTGTATTTTTAATATTATACATAGCAAAATCTGAGTATGTAATAAGTTCTTCATAATTCCTTGAATCATCTGGATACCAGGCAACTCCTGCGGACGCTCTAACACGTAAGGTTGTCCCATCAGGCATTGTTAAAAATGTCCCATGTAACATGTCTTTTATATTCAACACCCTTTTTCTTATATCTTGTTTGCTTTCATAACCATAAATAAACGTATAAAATTCGTCTCCTGATATTCTTCCTACTATAGCATTATGGATAGTTGCTTTATTTAAGATACAGGCTGCTTTTTTAATATATTGATCCCCATAATCATGGCCATAAGTATCATTAATATATTTCAAATTATCTAAGTCCCACATAACAAATGCTGCCTTATCAATACCTAAATTCTTCATTTTTTTTCTAACCTGCACATGAAATGCACGTCGATTTAAAATGTGGGTTAAAACATCATGATCCCTTTCATATTCAATTTTTCGTTTCGTTAGAATATCCTCTGTTACATCCTCTATAATGCCTAGTGTTTTACCATTTTTCTCTTGTGTTTGCATACGCACCCAACGAATGGTTCCATCCTTTTGTTTATAACGATATATATTTTCCAAATCAGGTTCCAACCTTTTTATAATGATTTCAATTATTTTTCCAAACACATCTGTTGCAATATAATTTGTTGTTTGGTCACTTTTTTTAATTTCGAAAATATCAAATAACGTGTCGGTTAAAAAAACCTTATCCTCTTTGTGTATATGCTCAAAAGCCCCAATAGGAACCTCAACCATACTAATAATCTGAGATAATTTAGAGGCGGAATCAGCCACCTTACTACTTAGTGTCTCAATCGCTAAGGCAAGCTCATCTATTTCCCTAATATCAGTTTTTGTAAGTATAATAGGATTGTTAGGGTCACTTTTTAATACTGTTTGAATCAATCTTGTAATAGGGTTCATAAACCAGGTCATAATGCCATACACTGTAATCATCCCCATTCCTAATGAAATCAGAATAGATAACCCAATGGTTTTCATAATCTGTATAATGGGATGGAATAAAACCTTTTTATCTACAAAACCAACAAGAGCCCACTTATCATTCTCAAAAGGAGTATTGGTATTATATAAGTTAATATACTGTACCGCCCCACATATATCTCTATCTACTCGTTTATTTCTTTTCATTATGTAGGCTTCTTTATACCCTAAATCTTTAGTTAAAACAGTTTGTGCTTCCTCCCCCACTAGGCTTGTAAATAAAGGTCCAGAAGAAACGATGTTTTCAAATACACCATCTTCTTCAGTTTCTATCCCTAAAAGATACACACCTTGTTTTTTTTCTGCTATCTCACCATAAGGAAGATAGCTCCGCAGATAATCTAGTGTTACCTCTATTCCCATTACCCCATAGGGATTCCCATTATTATCTATAAGTGGAACTGAGTAAGTTATGACCTCTCGTCCCGGTCCAAATGATTTACTCCAGTACCCTAAATCATTATATGATATCTTAGGGTTTGTTTGGGCTGACAAAAAAGGCTTATAATAGAAATCGGATTTAGTATCACCTTCTGATAGATTGAATTTGCGCGTCCATTGGGTACTCAATGGCGCATTGATTATTCTTGCTGCCCCTATAGGACCTCTTTCTACAATAAGATCAGAATTATCTGACGGATTAAATAAAGGATCTAAATCTCTAATATAGAACCCTTCGTGGTCCTCTTGATTCTCTAATATAACAAATACACCCGTTACACCCCGTTGTCTTAAGAACGAAACAGTTCTAGGTGCAATGTGTTCTAGAAACTGACGCATGGAATTTTGATTTTTATTAAGGCCTAATATTTCAACTTCTTCTTGAATATAAGCCTCAAAATCTGCGACATTTGACCACTGTTGTACCATTACCTTTTCTATGTCATTTTTTCGCCCTATAACATGATCATTGAGTATTTTTAGATATTCATCTGAAAGCTTTTTGATCGTGCCACCGCCATAAATAGTTGCGGCCAAAAAAAGTCCTTGAATAAATAATACAATAAGTACGGATCTTCCTAGTCTCCTTTTAATTGACTTCTTCTCAAAAATATTGCTAATCATCCTAATAACGCCTTCTTCCTCTTCTTCTCTAAGGATATCTTTACCTTATTATTTTTTCAAGAGTCGCTTCGAATTTTAAAAACCACTGGTCAAAGTTCTTATCTCTTGAAACGAGAGTAGCTGCTTCTTCATGTGTTTTACCTTCGTTGATAAGTTCAACAACTATTTCCCTGTCTATTTTCGCCTGGTCTATTAATGCTTTTGTTAGAAATTCCCTAACCATATCCCCATTTTTAAAAGCTTTTCCCTGATATAGCTCATAAGTCTCCACTTGATCCTTTGACACCCTTAAAGCCATCTGTAGCTGCTTAGAAAACCTTTCCTCACCCTCTTGTTGAAGCTCTTTTTCAAAAACCTCTTTTATATTTGCCTGTTTCGTGACAGGCAAATAACCAGCCTCTAAACAAAATGCCATATTCTTTGGGGTTTGAGTAAACCACTTTACAAATTCTATCGATGCCTCTTCATGTGCTTTATCAGACTTTAAAACACTCATCCCTGCCCCTTGCTGAATTACATGAGGTTTTGTATTTTCAAAATTAGGAACTGGTAGTATCAATGACTCGATATTATAACTTTCTTTATCTCCTATGGTTACATCTTCTGGGAAATAGGTTGCTCCGGCTGTAGACCCTACCAGTGCTATTATTTCTCCTGTCCTGACATCATCAGAACTAAAGCGTCCAAAGGAACTATAATACCCCTTAATATAAGGGAGATAGTAATAATCCCATAATCTGCGCATGATTTTCTCATTAATCCTTAATGTTGCTATCTCATTTTCTACTTCAAACATCTCTTGTCCTAACTGCTTTGCCCCAACAAGAATATAATTAGCCATAGCATCTCTACCAAAAAACGCTTTTCCATCATTGGCTACCTCTGTTAAGCTATCTGTCCAATTATAATATAATTCAGCGGTCTTTGACAGACCTTCCCACGTTTTTAAATCGTCTATGTTGGCTCCTGTAGCGTTTACAAATTTATCCCAGTCCGTTTTATTAACCATCATAATTTCTGTTGCTTTTGCAATAGGGAATATGTTTAACTGATGATCCTTCCCTAAATAACCTTCTTCAATGTAAGAGGGTACATATTTCTCAAGTTCTTTATTTGTTATGTATTTGCCAAGATCTACAATCAGCCCTTCATCACTAATACGCCGCGCAGTATCGGGATAAGCTGTAACAATATTTGGAATTTCCTTAGCCCCAACCTTTTTATCCACAGAATCTAATATTGTCATCTGTAATTCATTAATATTTCCTTGACTAAAGGTTTGTACAATAATTCCTTTTTCAACTCCTATTGTTTCATTAAATTCCACAATCATTTCATCGAAGGCTATTTTCTGCGTATCATTATAATGGTGCCATATTTCAATTGTCGTTTCTACATTATTACCTTTAAAACATCCTGTTAAAACAATCATACATAATAGATAAAGACCTAAAACTTTTACAGATAATGTTTTATTCATTATTACCTCCAATTTTGTAATAGACAGTTATCTCAATAATACGTACTTTAAGGCATCTTGTCAAATACTTCATAACAAAGAGACCTTTAGAGAAATCTTAAGTTCATTATCAACTTAAGATTTCTCTAAAGGTCCTGCTCAATATGAGCTTCTTATTTATTTAGTCCGCCAGTTCGTTTAGTATTTTTCATTCCTTTGTTTAGTCCTGCATTTAGTTTACTTGACGCGCCCTCTACTGCCCCTTGTTGTAATCCTTTTTTCTTTTTATCTTCAATTATTTTTTTCATCTGTTCCATGTTGTTATTAGACATCTAAGAATCCTCCTCTTGTTTAAACTACTTACAAATATATATCATTCACAAAACTACTTTTTTTAATCCAAAATATTACGCTTCTATTATATCATTAAATTCCCCCTTTGGGGAATAAAAATATACTTCTTATATGAATAATGAAAACGGTTGGATTTGATCCATAAAGGATCTAATCCAACCGTTTTGCTAACACCATCTTCTTGCCAGTTAAACCATCAATTATTAGTTCTATCTATACTCTCATTATATATTCTAATTAACACGTGAAGTAGCCTCTGCTCTTCCTGACTTTATAATCAATTCATTGATTGCGTCAACTTTCTTCTCAAAACTACTGAAATCTTTTAACTTCCATTCCCAATTAGGCGTTCCTAATGTACCAGGTGTATTGATACGTCCTTTATCATCTAAGTTTATAAAGTCTTGTATTGGAATAATAGTATAATCAGCAGGACTATGCATAGCATATTCAATCATTTTCCAAGATATAGGTCCTGTAACATACCTCAACTCGGCAAGGTGCCTGCGGATTTTTTTCTTAGCATAATAGGGTTGAACCTGATACCACCCTCTGAGTGTCTGGTTATCATGAGTTCCTGTATACATAATTTCATTAGTTTTACCTAAAGTCACATCCTCCTCTCCAAAAGAGAATTCAACTACATTCATCCCTTTAAAATTGTAGTAATCTCTAAGTTCAAGCACTTGTGGTCTTAGTTCTCCCAAATCTTCTACTACAATGTGTATTCCCTTTAGTTTTTTTAAAACTATGTCAAAAAGTTTATATCCCGGTGCCTCTATCCATTCACCTTCTATTGCTGTTTCACAAGATGCCGGCACCTTCCAATACGTATCAAATGCCCTAAAATGATCGATGCGGATAATATCGAACATTTTACTACAATACTCTAATCTGTTACTCCAAAAATCAAAATCGTTTTCTTCAAGATATTCCCAATTATAAATAGGATTCCCCCATCTTTGTCCTGTTTCACTAAAATAATCTGGTGGCACTCCCGCAATAAAGGTAGGATTTCCTTCCTCATCAAGTAAAAAACTCTTCCTATCTGACCAAACATCTAAGGAATCAATCCCAACATAGAACGGAATATCTCCCACAATTTCAATACCCTTTTGGTTTGCATAGTTTTTAAGTTCCATCCATTGGGTATAGAAAATAAATTGTAGAAACATCTCATATTGAATTTCGTCCCGCAAATGATCTAAGTTATACTTTTTATCCAATATCCAGTCTTGCTGTTCTTTGGGCCATACATTCCAGCACCTTAGGTTGTTTTGTTTTTTCAGAGAAATGAATACACTATAATCATAAACCCAATCCATCAAAATGAACTCTTCATATTCTTTTGTAGGAACATATGCCTGATAGGCTTTTCGCAGAAAAATTTCTTTATAAGCTCTTACTTTTTCATAGTCAACATGATTGTGACTCTTATTATATGTTTTTACTTCTGATAATAACTCTCTATTTTGAAGGTCATACAAATCAATATATAATTCGTCCCCTGCAAAGGAGGAATAAGGTTGATAGGGAGAATTTCCGTAACCTAATGGATTAAGCGGAAGTATCTGCCATAACTTTATTCCAGAACGCTCTAATAAATCCACAAATTCATAACTATATTTACCAAAGTCACCAACACCAAAATCGGAAGGCAAGGAAGCAACTGGCATTAGTACTCCTGCAACGCGCATATTTTATCTCCTTTATAAATGCCAAATATCATCATTATATTGTTTGATCGTACGATCTGATGAAAAGAAGCCCGCTCTACTTATATTAATCAGCATTTTTTGAGCCCACTCTTCTCTGTTTTCATAATCTTTTAACATACCTTCTTTTACAGTAATGTAATCTTTTAAATCAAGTAGTGTCATGAACCAGTCTTTTCTAGTTAACTCATTATGAAGACGCAAAAGACTTTTACGGTTTCCTATCTTCATTAGTTCAGGTCTTATAATATAATCTACCAATTCTCCTATGACTTCATCCTTTTCATAAATATCCCAAGCCGAATAATCTTCCTTCGCATAATGGGAAATTACCTCTTTACTTGAAGCCCCGAAAGTATACATATTCTCTTCACCAACCAAGTCGCAAATCTCAACATTAGCCCCATCCATCGTCCCAAGTGTAATGGCTCCATTAAGCATAAGCTTCATATTCCCAGTTCCACTAGCCTCTTTTGATGCCAATGATATCTGTTCTGATATATCACAAGCTGGGATTAACGCTTCAGCCGCTGTCACATTATAGTTTTCAATCATTATCAGTTTCAGATAAGGGCTTACATCTGGGTCATTATTAACTAATTCTTGTAAACACAAAATTAAATGAATAATATCTTTTGCTATTACATAAGCAGGTGCCGCTTTTGCTCCAAAAATAATCGTAATTGGGCTGGCTGGCTTATTACCTGCTTTAATATCCAAATACTTATAAATCACATAAAGCGCATTCATTTGCTGATGTTTATATTCATGAAGTCTCTTTATTTGAATATCTAATATGGAATTCTCATCTAGATCAATGTTTTGAGTCTTTAGTAAAAATTCTTTCAGCACCAATTTGTTATTTTTCTTAATATCCAATAGACGATTTAGTACTGTTTTATCATTAGAATAATCTTCCAGATTACCTAATAAATCAGCATCCTTCTTATAACCATCTCCTATTAATTCACTAATATAAGTGGCTAACTCATTATTGGCATGTAACAACCATCTTCTAAATGTAATACCATTGGTCTTATTATTAAATTTTTCTGGATAAATCTCATAAAAAGCCTGTAATTCGTTATTTTTTAATATTTCTGTATGCAGGGCTGCCACTCCATTTACACTATAGCCATAGTGAATATCTATGTGCGCCATATGCACTCTTTTTTTAGCATCTATAATGGCTACTTCTTTATCTTTATAGTGTTCTGTCACCCTTTTATCTAGCATTTTGATAATAGGTATTAAATGTGGTACCACTTTCTCAAGATAAGTTAATGGCCATTTTTCTAAAGCCTCAGCTAAAATTGTATGGTTTGTATAGGCACACATGTTTGAAACAATTTTAATTGAATCCTCTTCAGATATGCCTTTTTGACCTAGTAAATATATCATCTCCGGAATAATTAATGTAGGATGCGTATCATTAATTTGTATGACAGCATATTCAGGTAGATCATATAGTGTGCTTCCCTTTTGAACAGCTTCTTCAATAATAAGCTGTGCTGCATTACTAACCATAAAATACTGTTGGTATATTCTAAGTAAGTGCCCACTTTCGTCACTATCATCTGGATATAAAAACAACGTTAGATTACGCGCAATATCTTCTTTATCAAAATCAATTCCCGTCCCAACAATACTCTCGTCTATTGATTCTACATCGAATAGCCTAAGCTTATTGGATATACTTTCATAACCAACCACATCAATTTCATACAGAATCGACTTGACATGTGTGTCACCAAATTTCACATCATAACTAATATCTGTTTTTCTAAGCCAACTATCTTTTGTAATCCAAGGATTCTTAGTTTCTTTCTGTTGATTGTCTACAAATAGCTGTTTAAATAAGCCAAAGTGATAGTTTAATCCTATGCCGTCCCCATTCAATCCCAGTGTCGCAATAGAATCTAAAAAACATGCTGCTAACCTTCCTAATCCACCATTCCCTAGGGATGGTTCTAGTTCTACCGCCTCTATGTCAGATAATTTTTTTCCGTATTTCCCAAGCTCACTTTTAACCTGGTCATATATTCCAAGATTGATTAAATTGTTAGAAAGCAACTTGCCAATTAAAAATTCTGCTGAGATATAATAAAGCTTTTTCTTACCATTTGCTTGTTCTTTACCCTTTATTTCCTCTTTTACAATTTCCAACAAAACCATATATAACTCTTCATCTGTTCCCTTTTCGATTGCTTTGTTAAAGCGTTCTTGGAACTTTACACCTATATTTTTCATGTGCAACTCCTATCTTATTTTAATCTATTATACTATTTAAATTTAACCCTTTATCCTTTATTGGCACCTGCTGATAACCCCTGTACAATATACTTTTGTAGGTATAAGAATAATACCGTTATTGGAATTGCTACTAATATTGAACCCGCAGCAAATCTTGTAAAGTATGTATTTTGGTTTTTTTGAATCCAGTCAAACAATCCTATAGCTAAGGTTTTCTTATCAGAGCTCCTAAGGATCAATTGTGGGAATACAAAATCAAACCAGGGGGCAATAAAATTACTAATGGCTACAAATGTTATCATTGGTTTTGCAAGTGGTATAATAATCTTTATAAAAATCGTGAGATTACTAGCCCCATCAATTTTAGCTGCTTCATCTAAACTTTTAGGTATTCCTTCAAAGTATCCCTTACAAAGCCATGTATTATACGGAATCTGTCCTGATGCATAAACTAAAATGAGCCCTAAATGAGTATTTAACAAACCTAATCTATATAACAGAACATAGATTGCTGTCATTGACATAAAGGATGGAAACATTTGCAAGATTAGCATTGTAATAATTGTAATTTTCCTACCTTTAAAGCGAAATCTTGAAAACACATATGCTGTTAGTGTTGTTAATATGACAGATAACACCATATTGATAGTGGCAATCTTTAGTGTATTCAAGTACCATATTTTATAATCTGTTTCTGTGAATAAGTCTCTATAATGTCTTAGGGTAGGCTCTTTAGGGAAAATACTAGAACTAAATAAACTTGTTCCTGGGTTTAAAGAAGACCCTACAATCCATAGTACAGGTATTAATATTAATAATGACAAAAATACTAAAAGCATATAAACAGGAATCATTTTCATAAACCTCATAGTATTTTTGCTTCTTACACTAAGTGCTTTTTGATTCTTAGTTTTCACTTCTCTCACAGCATATCCTCCTCTTTAAAAGCTTTTGTTTTCGTAAAAGAATAGGCTGAAATTCCAGCAATAAATACAAATAATAATAAGGTTATGACTGAAGCCATATTATATTGATTTTGATCTTTGGTTAGTTTGTAAATCCAAGAAATCAAAATGTCTGTTGAACCTGCATACCTATAACTTCCATTCACCGGATTCCCATCCGTTAATAGATAAATAGCTTGAAAATTGTTAAAATTAAATGCAAATGTCATGACCATCAGTGCAGAGGTCTGATAAAGAACCATAGGTAATGTAATTTTTATAAACTTTTGTGGCTTAGAAGCACCGTCAATATCTGCTGCTTCATACATTTCTCTATCAATATTTGTTAAAGTTCCTGACATAAGTGCCATCCAATAAGGGGACCCTAACCAAATATTAATAAGAATAATCATTACCTTTGCAGTTAATGCAGTAGTAAACCAAGGAACTTTCCCCATCCCTAAAGATACTAAAAAGTTGTTAATAGGTCCTGGTCCACTGAATGCTAAACGCATAATAAGAAGTGAAATAAAACCTGGTATAGCATAAGGCAGGATAAATATACTTCTCCACAGTTTCTTCAGCTTAACCTTTTCCCAACTGACAAGGAGAGCTAAGAATAATCCTACAAAATAGTTGCTCACTGTAGCAACTACTGCCCATATGATTGTCCATTTTCCTACGGCTAAGAATGTCCCATTCCATATATCTAATGTAAATAATGCTTTAAAATTCTTGAGTCCGACCCAATCCACCAAATTCTTAGGTGGCAAATGATTAGGGCTAGAATAATTAGTGAAAGCGATAGATAGTGTAAAAATAATAGGTAGTACGACAAAAAAAGTGATGCACAAGACAGGTATAGATAACATAAAATGAGCAAAATATTTTTCCCATATATGTTGCAAGAACGCTTTGGTATTCATGGGGCTGTTGCCTTCCTCTATCCGTTTTCCTGTGGTTCTTGCATCTACTATATTCATTGCATATAGTAAAACAATCATAAGCAATGCTAAAAGCCCTATTAGACCATCTACCAAAAGAAATATAGAATGATCTCCTTGGGAAATTCCCTCTACAAAATGCATAGGCGTCTCACCTAATGTAATTAAACCGTGTATACTAGATTGCATATATGGTATAAAGAAAATAAGGCTAATTATTTCTATGACTCCATAAAACACTGCTTTAAAATATTCCTTGTTATATATTTGTCCTGCACCCATAAATAGTGTTGAAAAAATGGTGGCTTTAGTTGATTTCTTCATCCCTCTCACCCCTTAACTATTTTAACTTTTTAAAAATCCAGTCATCTCCCCTATCTGTAGTAGATAACTGGATTTCTTATGAGCCTGTGTAAATTACTCTATCTCTGAAGCAATAGCAGATCTCATTGTATCAGCAGCCGTTTTTAGCGCTTCTTCAGGTGATACACCATCGTTCCACATTGAACCAAATGCTGCTGCATATGGATCCCACATGTATTGTGTTTGGGAAATAGATGGCATTGGTACTGCTGACCCTGCTTGCTCTAGGAATGGTGCAACAAATTCATTGTTTTTAATGCTATCTGCATCAGCTAATGATTTGACTGGTGGAATTTGATTTGTTATTTCAAATCTCTTTAATAACATCTCATCACTCGTTGCAAATTCTAGGAATAACTTAGATGCATTTGGATATTTTGTGTAAGCACTTACCCAAAGAACACGGATCCCAGAGAAACTAGATTGTCTCTCTCCATTAGACATTGTTGGAAGTGGTGCAACACCAAAATTTACGCCTGCAGCTTTTCTACCGTCTACTGCCCAAGGTCCATCAATAATTGCTCCTACCTTACCTTCATCAAATAATCCCTCAATAATTTGTGAGCTTGAGTCTGCGGAATTTACAGGTAAGATTGCTTTGAGTTTAAGCATATCAACTGCACCTGCAATAGCCCCTGGTGAATCAAGACCTACATCCTCTTTATCTGTTCCACCTTGTCCAAATACATATCCGCCACCATTAGCTATAAAGCTATGTGTGTAGTATGCATTAGCAATATCCCACATAAATGCATATTTATTAGCATTTGGATCGTTAAACTCCCCGGCTTTTGCTATAATCTCATCATAAGATTTTGGTGCTTCTGGGAATACATCTTTATTATAGAATAATGCGTATGTTTCTATAGCTGTAGGGTATCCATAAACTGTCCCTTGATAAGCTACACCTGTGTAAGCTGCCTCCATAAAATCATTCTTAATTCTGTCCCCTGTGTTTGTATTTGGTTGCACTAGACCTGCGGCTACTAATGATCCTAGGTGATCATGATGAGCTGCAAAGATATCTGCACCTATACCCGCAGGGCCGTCTTGTGCTAATCTACTTTCCGCGTCAGCTGTTTCTACTGCTTCAGATACAACTTCTACGCCATATTTGTTTTTAAATTCTTCCGCTACATATTTAATCCACTCTTGTTCTGGTCCTTCACTTTCCCATACAACGATTTTCGCACCTTCTTCAGGAACTAAACCATTCTCTGCTACTGGTGTTTCTTCTTGTTTTTCTTCTACTTGTATAGGTTCTTGTTTATTATCCTCTGCCCCCGTAGCTGTCTTACTTGTGCAAGCTACTCCTGATAAACCTATTACCCCTACTAATAACATACTAAATATCTTCTTCATGTAAATCCTCCTTATTTCTTTTTGAATTGTCTTAGTGCAATAATTTGCACTAGCTTATTATAATCAAAATATATGCTTATATTTAAGCAACTATTTAATTATTACTTGGATCTAATCAACTCAAATATCATCACTGCTACTTCTGCTCGTGTTGCATTCTCACTCATATCTAACTCTAGAAGTTGTTGTGTCTCTACTTCTCTTAAATATAAGTTTACGGCATCCTTAGCCCATGGTGCACTATTTAGTTCTTCTGGATGATTGATTGTTTGTAAGTATCCTTTTTGCACGAGTATTCTAGATAACACCGTAGCTACTTCTTGTCTTGTTATAGCAGCAGCTGGATCAAACTTATTGTCATCTCGTCCAACTAACCATCCTTCATGAACAGCTGTTGCCACGCTATTGTAGTACCATGCTCCTTCTTTAATATCACTAAATCCAACTGTCTCCACTTCTGCAAGTGTTGGAACTGCTCTTGTGACCATAGTCGCAAATTCTGCCCTTGTCATTTTTTCATTAGGCGCGAATAAGGTTTCGCTCATTCCTACAATATACCCTCTTGCAGATAATTCATCGATTGCTTTTCTTTGCCATGTTATATCTTTAAGATCTTCAAACCCCTTAGGTAGTGATTCTTTTACGGTATATAAACTAAAATGCGATAATAATGCTTTGATTGTCCCTGCTTCAGCATTGTACAAACCACTTACAATGACATAATTATCTCCAATAATTTGATAAACCGTAGGATAATCCTTAACAGATTGATCGACGTCAAATGTTACAGCTATTGGTTTTTTGAAAGTAGCATCTGTTGTTAAATCAATAATGTTACTCTCTTGCTTTACATTTATTGTATAATCTTGGTTTTCGAATGTGTCATATTCCAAAATAAGGTCTACGCCTTTTGTCTTAATAGCAATATTCGCCCTTTTATCTATGGCTTTCCAAAGACTTTCTGGAATAGATACGGCTACATTATTCTCTTGTTTATCAATTTCAAATTCTAATGTTACTCTCACAGATTTTGTAAGCTGTATGTTGCTTTTTTCAACAGCTTGATTGAGTTGCCGAATGATTTCCTCAGCATCCTTAAGTTGTTCTTTGACCTTAGAAGCTGAAAGAATAGCTTTTCCATTTTTAAGTGCTACTTCTTGAGTTGTTACTCTAGAAATTAATGATTCTACTAATATAACCATAGCATCATGTAATTTCTTAACAGAAGCTGCCCCTTTTTCTTTTGCTATGATATCTGCCATATGAGTAATAATATTACCCGCTTGAGCCTTTGCCTGGACTGAGTCTAATTTATTAATATCTCTGGCAACCTTTGCTATACCAGCTTCTAGATTTGAACCTTCTCTACTTAACCCATCTAGAGTCTTTATAATATCACTTGGTACTTCTAACGGTTTAGATGTGTCTTGATTACTACCAGAACCTTGATTACTATCAGTGCCTGAATCTGAACTACTTGGTTTTTGAGTAGCAATGAGAAACCTAGCTGTAAGGCCTTCTACTGGTACTGTATATTTTCCACCTACTGGTTGGATTTTTTCTCCTGTGATACCATCTACTAGTACCCTTGTCCCGACCTGCATTTCATCTAATTGGAAAGTATCTTTTGAGATTCCAGTGTTTAGTAAATATACGACTGTATTTTTGTCATCTTGTTTTAGATCTGCATATTTTGTATCTGTTGATAATAAGTGGGTACGCTTTCCGTTCCATAATGCCGGATTTTCACTGCGAAGTTTCATGAGCTTTTGTGTATAGTCGTGTAAATCTTGCTCATCTTTTGTAAATCCTTCTCCATCTGTAGGAAGACGTCCTGGCATACGTGATATATTATCATCTGCTACAACATGACCTGGAATTACATCCCCTTTATTAACATACCCTTCGCATTCCATTCCAATTTCTTCTCCATAGAATAAAGTAATTGGCCCAGTATAACTTGCTAAAAAGCTAATAGCTGCTTTGTGCCTCTTCCAATAATCAGGGTTTTCTTTACCGTATCCTAAATGGGGTGCTCTTTGGATTAAGTCCCCAAATCTTAGAAGGTCATGATTTCCTATCATTAAGTTAGGAATGGCATGATTTGCATAAACTTTGTGCGTGTCAAATATCTCATCTAACTTTGTAGCTGGCTGGTTATACTTGCCTGATTCTACATGTTCTTCACCTGCTAGTACCTGAACCACCCTGTATCTACCTGGGAAGTCAAATGCTGAGTGAAGACCTGGTGCAAAGTCTGGTCCATAACCGCGCTGCTGAATATCTGCTTCTCCTGACCAATCTTCTCCTACCATATAGCCAAGTGTTCCCCACTTATGCCCGAGAGCTTTACGTTCCTCAGTCTTAGCTTCTACTGCTTCACGGATTTGTCTCCAGTAGTTATCATTTTGCATTGGAATAGATACTTGATAACTTTGGTCTAATCTCCAACCATCTATCTCTAATTCATCAATCCAATAGGTGGCTACTTCTTTATAAAAGTTTAATGTTTCTTTGTCGTAATGCACTGGATTATGAGTTTCTGCCCCTTCACCCGGTGTAATTGTATAACCACTTGGAGAAGCTGGTATATCTACCCCTGCTTTATGGTGACCAAATACACCATCTAAAAACACATAGATACCCATTTCATGTGCTTGTTGAACTAATTCCTTGGCTTCTGCTAATGTTCCAAATTTAGGATCAACTGTAAAGTAATCTGTTGTAAAATAACCTGTTGAATCTAACCTATCTGCCGCTTCACTTTGACCAGTAATAGTCTTCGATTCAAAGATTGGTGTTAGCCATATTGCATTCATTCCCAATTCTTTAATATAAGGAAGCGCCTGTGTAATCCCTTTAAGATCCCCATGGTGATGACTTGGCCCATATCCAAGACCATATCCTATACCTTTGTCACCATCACGGTATGGCGCCACCATAATCTGGTATGTCCTTAGATTGTTAAAAGCAGTTTTATCAATGACTATATCTTCCATTTTAGTATAGACATAGTCATTAACAAGAGACATATCCCCATTGTCTATACCAATTTTGAGTGTGATTGTATCTCCAACTTTGAGTCCTTTACCAAATGTAATGATTTGATTGTTCTCAAATGCAATCCCCTTATCTTCTACTGGATCCGTACCATCTAATGTATATGCTGCGTTTATAATATTTTCTCCTGTATATTTCATCTGTATTTCTGCCTCATCCTTAAAATAGTTAATATAAGTATTATCATTTTTGGTATCTACACTAATCGTCATGGATGGTTCATAATCGTAAACGTTAAAATTCTCGTCAATCCAACATGTTTTATCCGTATTTAAATCCGACGACTGTGGGCCACTTGCTCCTTGTGTTAAGACAAACTGACCTTTTTTGCCTTTAGCCCCTTCAAATACGTGTATATACCACTCACTTGGATCTCCACTTGAATTTTTTAGTGGTTGCAGTTTATTTCCTGGCCACTTCGTGTCTCCAAGCTCTCCCCATGTATGGATATAAGCCTCGGCCCAATCCGCAGGTTTTCTAAAATGGACGGCAATATCTTTTTCGGGATTATACGAGGGGCCTTCCTCATCATCATCGTCCCCTGCTTCTTCCTTATCTGCATAATCAACTGGGTCATGAGAATATAGTCTACCATCGGCCGTAACCCATGCTACTTTGGTCATGACTTCAAAGTTATTTCCTGTACCTTTTTGCTTAATTGTAGCATCCCAATTTCCATTATTAAACAAGAACTCTACCTTTTTAGCCGTTTTAATTTCTTTTTTATACCAGCCATCTCGGCCTTCTACAGCTTTCATAGTACTAGTTTCTCCGCCTAGTTCTTGTCCTCCCATATCCCAATCGTCATCTTTACCAAACCAAATATATGGCTTTTCCCAGTCTTCTGGTTTTTCTACATAGATGGTTATGTCTTGGGATTCTACCTCTGGAGCTGTTTTGTCATAACTTGCTTTATCTACAAATACATGGGTGCTATTAGGTGTTACTTGAACAGTATTACCTTGATATCTAGCAAGTCCTGTTACGCCTGCTCTTTCACTATCAACAACTGTAATCCAGCCTTCCCCTTCTAGTTCCACACTTTGGAATTGTTTACTTCCATTATGGATGACAACAATCTTATCCCAAGTGTCACTTGCACCTTTTCCTTTTAGTTCATAGCCTACCATGCTATCATCTGGCATATCTAAGAATGTTAAGTTCTCAGAAACTTGCTCTGTGGTTGGCATTCTAAATGCTGGATGATCTTTACGTAGTTTAATTAAACCCTTGTAATACTCATATACTTCGTTATACTCATCTTTCCGTGCCCAATCTAATTGGTTAACACTATCTGGACTCTTATAACTATTCTCATCTCCGCCTTTTGTGCGAAGCATTTCTTCCCCGGCATGAATAAAAGGCATTCCTTGTGATGTTAATACCACCGCTGCTGCAAACTTATCCATACGAATTTGTTCAAATTCCGTTGCTTTTGGCGCTGATATTTGAATCTTATCCCATAAGGTATGGTTATCGTGAGCTGAAACATAGCTGACTGTTTGAGTTGGCTCCTTAGCCCATGGCTCTTTTGAATAATTCACCTGACTATAATCAACTTGTGGATGCTGCGTAGATGCAACAACACCAAATTTAATGCTTTCTACTGCTGCTTTAGCATCTTTTGCGTTACCATTTATAAAAGCCACATCTTTTTCATTAAATACAGAACCTTTAAGCCCATCACGAAGATCATCGCTAAATGCTGCTATTCTATTATCTAGCTCTGGAACGTTTTTCTTAAGTGATCTGTCCTTTTCTGGAAGAGGCGTGTCTCCACCTGTCCAACCTTCACCATACATGATGATTTCCGGATTAATTTTATCTAATTCTTTCCGAATTAAGTTCATTGTATCAATATCATGTAGGCCCATAAGATCAAAACGGAAGCCGTCAACATTGTATTCCTTTGCCCAATAAGTTACAGAATCTACCATAAACTTACGCATCATAGAACGCTCTGAAGCTGTTTCATTACCACACCCTGCACCATCGGAGAATTCTCCTTTTTCATTCATACGGAAATAATATCCCGGAACGATCAGGTTAAGGTTAGATGTAGCTCCATCCCCACCTAAGTGATTGTATACCACGTCCATAATAACGCCTAAGTCGTTATCATGTATGCCTTTAACCATTTCTTTAAATTCATTAACACGTACTTCTCCCCGACTTGGATCTGTCGAATAAAATCCTTCTGGTACATTATAGTTTTGCGGATCGTATCCCCAGTTAAATTGAGGTGTATCTATTTTACTCTCGTCTACTGATAAATAGTCGTAAACAGGTAAAAGATGAACGTGTGTAACGCCTAAATCCTTAATATGATCAAGACCTGTGCTTGTTCCTTTACCATTTTTAGTACCTGTTTCAATAAGCCCTGTAAACTTACCTTTATTCGTAATACCTGAGTCAGATGCCATAGATAAGTCTCTGACATGGAGCTCATAAATAATGGCATCTGTTTGATTTGGTACTGTTATATGATCATTTTGTTTCCAATTATCTGGATTCGTACTAGCTAAATCAATGACCATACCACGTTTTCCATTTGTTCCTGTTGTTTTTGCATATGGGTCAACAGCTTCTACTGTTTTGCCAGCAACTGTTACTTCGTAGGTATAATATGTCCCATTTAAATCTCCAGCTACGTCGTATGCCCATGTACCTTTTTCCCCCGGAGTCATATCATGAGTAGCAGTTGCACTGCCTGTACTACCAGTTTCATATAATTTAACTTTTACAGCTGTTGCAGTAGGTGCCCACAATATAAATTGTGTGTGCTCTTTTGTATATAATGCACCTAATTCCCCCTCATATGTATAGAGGCTTTCAAACTTCTCTGTGCCGTAGATATCGTTAAGGCCTACAGCTAACGCTCCATATCCTTTAATACGCACTTCATAAGGCTTTGCTATATTAAGCTCTTCTAACGCTTTAATCGTGCCTGTGATGCTGTCACTATTGATTGTTGCATCTGCATTAATCTTAGCCACACCACCGATTTCCCATAATTCTACATCGGATACATCTGTTATGGGTATATTGACTGCAAAATCTATAGACCTAAAATCATCCATTAACTGGGCACTTGTAATAGAAGGTGTTACTTTTCCATAATACACATTAGAATCTCCTTGCATGAGATATACCGTCATCTCCCCTTTAGCATCAGCATAAGTTAAGTCAATAAAACGATCTCCACCATCTTTTTCAACCCAATCATTACCTGCCTCACTTCTACGCACAATCAGTCCCACTTGACTTTTCCCCTTCATATCTAAAAAATTTTGGGTTGCTATCTTGCCGTCTTCACTATCTTTTGTAAATTCTACTCCCCTACTATCCTCATTTCGTGACCACATCCATAAGTTCCAGCCATCATAATTATTATCCCTACGGGTATAATTCACTGTAACTTTTACATCCTCATAGTTATATTGGATAGGTCCTGATATAAAATCCGGATCTCCTGAGGTTACAAATACTTCTTGGTTCCCCGTGGATGTATCAATAAATAAATCTTCGTTATAGTCTTTATCAACCCAACCATTTCTCTTGATAATAAATCCTACTTGATCAGTAATATCTGGTAAGGAGATAAGGGTGTATAGGCCATGTTCGTCTTCCCCCATGAACTCTATATCTTGTCCTGGTTTATCATTACCTTTATCCCATACATGTATGTTCCAACCCTCGTAATCATTGTTTGTGTTTTTGTAGTGGAGCTTTACTAAGGTTGGTGCTTTTCGTTCTACTTCTGATTCTTCTGGTTCTTCTGATTCCTCCGCCATTTCTGGTTCACTAAGGTGCATCTTTCCATCAGCTGTTACCCAAACTTCTTTAGCTGTTGTCATGAATGTTGCATCTTTTGTACCTTTTGGAACAATCTTTTTAGCTTCTTTACTATGTATATCTGCTGTGTCCACAATTTTAAATTCAATAGCAGGCCCCGTTGTTTCTAATATCTGGGTATACCATGCTTCCCCTTCATCAAGATCTACAGTAATAGCCTGACTCTTGTCATCTCGTAGATCTGCATTAGCCTGCAAATAAATAGATTCCCATGTAGAAGGCTTTTGTACATTGACCCTTATTTCGTTATCACCTGTCCCGGCTTTAGGATTGAATGAGTAGATTTTATTATCGACAACCCAACCTTCTGTAAAAATTTGCGATGTAATCTCTTCTAAGCTACCTGTTTGTTGTTTGCCGTCCCCATCATTGAAAATTACATTTACATAACTGGTATCTTCAAAGGTATAAGTATACCAATCTCCGTCTTTTTCGACCACATTGCCTGGCCACTCTGTTTTATCTTCCTTATCTTTGGTCCCATCACTGCTAATTCTTCCCCAATAATGAATATTAACTCCCTCTTGCCAATCAGCTGGTTTATTAAAATGCAACTTAATACTTTGATTAGGTTGGTCACCCCCTTGCAGTGATTGAGCAAATACTGGCAACATATTTGCACAAAACATAACAAATACAAGTAACCAACTAATTAAATTTTTCTTTTTCTTTTGATACACTAATATAACCCCCCTCAAAATCTCGTTAGTGTGGATGAATCTTTATAACATTGCATAGCTTTTGCGCAAATGTTTTATAACTTATATATTAATATATACTATTTGATTAC
>DUUM01000037.1 GCA_012841565.1 Candidatus Epulonipiscium sp.
AAGAAATAACTGCATATGATCTTTTTATAATTTCTAATAAACTTGCTTTTGAAGTAAAAAGAGATGTTCAAAAAAACAATGGTAGTATACTACATATGTAAAGCGAGCCCTGCATAAAATTTTCAAAGGAGTTGATTTATTTTTGAAAAATAAATTAGAAGAATTTTAGGAGTAGGATTAACTGTAGTTGCTGAAAGATTAATGAAGATTTTAATCATAGGGATCATGTTAATATCATTGCAATAATTATTAAATTGTATTATAATCATTATATAGCTATTTAGCTAATTAGTTAAATAGCTATATAATATGAGAAAGGAGTTAACTTTATGAGCAAGGTGTTTAAAGCTTTAAGCGATGAAACTCGTAGATCCATTTTAAAATTACTCAACTCTACTGATATGAACGCTGGAGAAATATCTGAACACTTTGATATGTCAAAGCCCTCTATTTCCAAACATCTAGATATATTAAGAGAAGCAGAGTTAGTAAGTTCTGAAAAAAGAGGACAGTTTGTAATTTATTCTATCAACACTTCTGTTTTGCAAGAAGTTCTTGGCGATTTTTTAGATTTATTTTATAAAAAATAGGAGGAATTATGATGAAAAAAAGCTTATCATTTATTCGTGTTTTCTTTTTGATTATTTCTGTAAGTATTCTATATATTGGTATCTTTGTAACTAAAAACAATGGTGCATTAGGTATTATGGGCGCTTTGATTCTAGTGGCCTTAATTGTGCTAGATATAAAGGCACCTCAAATAACAAATCTATCGGCAGATAATCCCAAGATAAAAACCATTAGGACGATTAATAGAATTTCAATCTTTATTATTATTTTAATTTTCCTAATAATTATGTTATCTCCACAGAAACTTGAGTCATTTATAGAGAATAATGAAAGGATTGTAGCAGGACTGATTTCTTTATTTATGATGGTTACTGGAAATATATCTCCTAAAATACCCTTTAATAGATATGTAGGATTAAGACTTCCTTGGACAATAAGAGATGGAGATACATGGAAAGTTGCGCATAGAATACTTGGTTATATATCTTTTCCCATAGCCATTTTTCAACTCATATTCATATTTTTTTATCCTGTGGAAACAGTTATGAAATTTAGCATCCTTACTTGGATTATAATTCCTGGTTTATACTCATTATGGTTCTACTATAGGAAGTTAAAAGGTAACTATCCTCCCTTTCGTTGATGTTGAATTTACGTAAAACAAGATTAACATAAGGTTTTTAAAGTTTGCAAGTATGTAATTTAATGGTATAGTAAATATAATAATAATACTCATTTTCAAATCATACAAGGAGGCATAGGATGAAATCTTTAAAAGGAACAAAAACAGCAGAAAACTTAATGAAATCATTTGCAGGGGAGTCTCAAGCTAGAATGAGATATACCTATTATGCATCTCAGGCAAAAAAAGATGGCTACGTACAAATGGCTAATATATTCTTAGAAACAGCAGAGAATGAAAAAGAACATGCAAAAAGATTCTTTAAGTTTCTAAGCGGAAGTTTAGAAGGGGAAACAGTAGAAATAAATGCTAACTTTCCTGTAGCATTAGGGGATACTAAATCAAACTTATTAGCAGCAGCCCAAGGCGAAAAGGAAGAATGGGAAGATCTTTATCCAACCTTTGCAGATGTGGCAGACCAAGAAGGGTTTCCAGAAATTGCATATGTATGGAGGGAAATAGCAGAAGCAGAGGAACGTCATGAAAGAAGATATAGAAAACTAATAGCAAATATTGAAAGCAATAAGGTATTTGAAAAAGATGAAGAAGTAGAATGGAAGTGTAATAATTGCGGTTACATACACACGGGTAAATCTGCGCCGGATTTATGTCCAGCTTGTGACCATCCCCAGGGGCATTTTGAAGTGTTTTATGAAACATATTAAGGGAAGAGTAATAGATAAAAAAGCTGACTTTTGTTTATAAAACAAGAGTCGGTTTTTTATATATTTATAGTTGCAGGAGAAAGTCATTGATTATTTTCTCAATCTCAGTAATATCATTTTGATGTGCCAGGGTTACAATAATTGTATCCTTTTCGGGAACTATGACAAGTGTTTGGCCATCGGTGAGTGGTGCGGACAAAAGAGCCACTAGAATAAAAAATATTCCAGTAGCCCTTTCAAACCCATTAATTTAGGCATTTTGTATGTTACTTAGGGGCAGTTAAACCATAACGCTCTCGAATGGAAATTTCACCATCAACTAAGATTTTATAAGAATCGTGCGCGATTCTATCCATAATTACATCAGCTACTTGTGCTCTTCCTAGCTTAGAATGCCAGCTTTCTGCCGCAAATTGAGAGCAGGAAATAGTTGAGGGCCTTTTTAATCTTGTCTCAATGATCTCTAATACATGAAGAACGTGCTCCTCAGAAAGCTCTGTTAGCATCCATTCATCTATTATGAGCAGATCAATCTTTCGGTATTTTTGAAGTAGTTTACGAAAGCTGCCGTCCGCCTGATACTTGGCTAGGGTTAGTTCGTCCAGCAACTCTGACAATCTAATTATTAGTAGGGATTTTGGGTCATTTTGAAGTTTTTCTATAAAACTTAAAGCGTGAGACCCTTTTTA
>DUUM01000425.1 GCA_012841565.1 Candidatus Epulonipiscium sp.
ATAAAGTGGCGGGGTTATCTACAGTTACCCAAAAAGTTGATACTGCAAGCGCAACAGCAATTACTGCTGATGAATTGATTGACCTACAAGAAGAAGTGCCGGATGTTTACCAAGGTGAAGCTATTTGGATCATGAACAAAGATACCCGAAAAGCAATTAGGAAATTAAAAGATGGCGACGGAACATACTTACTCCAAAAAGATTTCAATGCCAAATGGGGATACACTCTGTTAGGAAAAGATGTTTACACATCTTCCAACATGGCAGAAATGGCGCTAGGTAAAACCGTAGCATTTTACGGAGATATGAGCGGATTAGCGGTTAAATTATCCGAAGATGTATCAATCGAGGTGCTTAGAGAGAAATTTGCTACGCAACACGCTATTGGAGTTGTAGGATGGATTGAAATAGATTCCAAAGTAGAGAATGCACAAAAGATTGCTAAGTTAGTAATGAAAGCTGAATAGGAGGTAAGCAATGAAGATTAAAGCACTGGTCAGTTTCTCCGGTGCTTTTTCTATGTATAAAGGAGAAGTTGGAGAGTGTAACGATAAGGAAATTTTGCAAGACCTTCTCCAAGCTAAATATATAGAAGAAGTGAAGGAGATAAAACCTAAAAAGGATGTGAAGCCCAAAGATGGCGGAAAATCAAACAACACAAAAACCAAAGGTAAGTGAAATAACAAATAAGGAATTAGCCGATTATTTAAGGTTGACTTATGAATATCTATCAGAAGATGAAAAGCTAGAATTAAATACAATGCTAAGTGTAGCAAAGAAATATATCAAATCTTACACCGGGTTAACCTTTGAACAAATGGAAGAACATGAGGACTTTGTAATCGTGATTTACGTGTTAGTGGGAGATATGTACGACACTAGGTCTATGTATGTGGACAAGAATAACGTAAATAGAGTAGTTGAGACAATACTAGGAATGCACTGCATTAACTTGCTGTAGGGGGTGCTAGAGTGAAACAGGTTGATCCAGGGAAATACAGACACAAGGTAACATTCTTACACAAGGTAAAAGGTAAAGACAAGTACGGGGAACCTTTCAATTCTTGGGAGCCTTTTAAGCAGGGCATATGGGCAAGTAAGGACCCTTTACTAGGCAATGAATATTTTACAGCCTTAACCGTGGATAGCAAAGTAGAAGTTAAATTCAACATGCGATATATTCCTGGCATCACTAATGAAATGAGAATTGAACACGGTGAGGAAGTCTATGAAATACTATCGGCAGTTAATGTTAAAGAATTAAACAGAGAATTGTTATGTTATTGTAGGCTGGTGAAATAATGGCTAAGGTTACATTTAAAATAGAAGGCATGAAAGAACTCAAAAGGTCCATGAAGAAACTAGGTAACGTACCGCAAAAACACGTCACCTCAAGCTCTAGGAAAGCCATGAATATAGTCTTGAAAGATAGTAGGGCTAGTGCGCCGGTGGATACTGGTGCATTAAAGAAAGGCATGAAGCTTAAAGGTGAGAGATCAAGGGCTAAAGCTAAGAAGGTTTATCAAGTAGCCTTCAATGAAAAAATGAATGACGTGTTTCAGACAAAAGATAAAGATGGAAAAATTAATGGTTATTACCCTGTATCTCAAGAATACGGCTTCTTTGCTAAAAACGGGAGATATATTCCAGGGTATAGATTTATTAGAGATAGTTTTAACAGTAACGTTAGAGGGATTGAAAAAACAATAGTAACTGAAATGAAAAAGAAAATAGATGCAGAAATTGCTAGTTTGGGGTTGAGATAATGGATAAAGAAGCGGTTAAGAAAATAATAAATGATTTTATTGATTCTGTAGATGAAATACAGGATTTTTCTATATCAGAAGATATAGAGGGAATTGATAGGTCTACACTAGACGGAAAAAACATAATAAGAAAGCTTACCGGATTAACAAATGTATATATTACTACCTATAAGGAGCCATAATGATGGAAGCGGCACTAAGATATGAGTTAAACAAAGCTATTCCAGAACTGAATGACGAGATATACCCTACCAATGCACCA
>DUUM01000005.1 GCA_012841565.1 Candidatus Epulonipiscium sp.
ATATCATCTTCTAAAAATAAATCTTCCTCTTTAAGTGTAACTAGCTCTATATCCACTATTATCTTAGGTGTTAAAAATCCATCTACTCCTAGATTTGCTGTTTGTGGTACTTGCCTAAAGTAAAAGGCTACATAATAATCTCTAATTCGTTTTGCACTTATATCTTCAAGTGCTGCTTTAAGCTCTTCAAGTTCCGTTGTAATAGTCGAAGGTCTAACAGAGTAGGTTACACTACCTTGCTTAATTTCGAAACTAGTTTGATTTAAGTTTGTACTAGCAATAACACTTGCTGGCATATAATAAGTAAAATCTGTAACATCTTCTCTTACAGCTAGTGGGTATGCCTTTGTATTATTAATTGCTGGAATAATATAGTTGCTACGATACTTGATTGTAAACTCATTAGGTCCATCTTCTAATGTCCAAAATGGCCTCCTGCGCAGCGCTTCAACTTTATCTTCATAGTACTTTAAGTACTCTGCAAATTTATCTTCCTTATCTTGTTCATCCTGGTCAAAGTGTGTTCTTGTAGTTACCCTATCTGAGTATAAGGATTTAGGATATTGCCCATTAACCATGTCGACTACTTTATCAATTACACGGACTTTAAGATCATACCTTTTCCCTGGCTTTGCATTTTTAATGATATAGACAAAGTGATCATATCCTGTTGGAATATCTTTATCATCTTCTTTTGATGTAAGCCTAGTAGTTGAATAATCTAAACGGTAATCCTCATCAAGTTCTCCTTGAACTGCAATATCAAAGTCATATTCTCCTGGAATATTTGATCCTTTAGGGATGGGTGCTAAAAAACTAATAACAATTTCTCTTTTTGGGTCATGGGTATAAGCTTCCGTATTTTCTACTTTTAACATAATTGGTTTTTGAATAGGATCTGTCGTTACTGGAATACCTACCCAAGAAGAATACACCTCTTGTTCTTCTACAAATAAGACAGTACGTACATAATAATAGTAAATCTTATTGGGGCTAAGCCCTTCATCTTCTAACTGTAACTTACTGCTTAGCTGTTCTGGATCTACATTTGTCCATACTCCGCTTTCATATTGATCCATGAAAGTATCTTTAGTACGCCATGCTGCCATTTCATCCTTTGTATCACCATCTATTAACTTTTCAGCTGGTATTAGTCTACTATCCTCTTCTTTGGCTAATTTTCTAGAATCAACACGGACTATTTCATAATAAAGTCTTTCCCCTTCTTGGGTATTATAATTAGGCCCCTTCCATCCAATCGTCACTGTTGTATTATTAGGTTGATCCAAAACTGTTAAATCCTCCGGAACTGGTGGAACTCTTTCTCCAGGACCCGGTTCACTTGGTTTAACATAGGTGGTAAAGCTATGTTCTTTAGAAAAAACGGAATGTCTTGATTCTATGGCCTGGTTGTCTTTATCTTTTAGATCAAGTCTAACCCTTATTTTAGTGTAATAAACCTGATTAGCATCTAGCCCTTCAAAAACAATATTATTCATTTCTGCATTTATTGAGCTTTTGTAATCTATACGTATAACTTCATTATTCCGTAAATCCTCAATATTTTTATCGTCTAATTTATAGGTGCGTGGAAGTTCAAATTCAATAGCTGAGGATGTTGTTACACTTGTTAACTCGGCTTCTTGTATGTTTTTCTTTTGATATAAATAAACTTCGTAAGTTCTTTCTTTTCCTTCTCCAATAAATAAATTAAGTGGGTCAAGCATCTGCTTTATATATCTAGTTAAATCTACATTCCCCCATGAAAAAGATTGGCTAATGATGTCTAAATCTTCTTCCTCTAACAGCTGGCTAGATTCCATTTTAGTTGGGACTGGGATTACTTCTTTCAAAGGACTAATGGTAATAGATTTTGGGTTTGACTCATTACTAATACCCATTGTTATCGCTGGCCCAGTTGTTACCTTTGGTTCATATAATCCTCTCATCGTAAGATAATATATTCCTGGTACTTCTTTATCAACTAATTTGTCATTCACGGTTGGGTCATCTTTTTCTGGATATCTATTGATGGTTTCAGTATTATCATAATCAGTTGGCATATCAATAATCTGTTCCCATCCATCTTGTTCTGATTCTAAATTCTTTAAAACTATGTTTTCCATTTTAAAGGTGTTTTTAGTAGGATTGTAAATTCCTGGAAGGTCCTTTCCTTCTGCGTCCTTCTTCCCTGCTGTTCCCATATATGGTTCAACTTGAATTTGACTATCTGGCAGATCGTCCTTGCTTACTTTGAAAACTTTAATTAATGTGCCTGTACCTTTATGTGCTTCAGGGGTATCATATAAAACAAGTTCATAATAAAGGTTTCCCTTTTCAAGTAGCCCATCTAAAAGCTTATTGTCTGACGAATTTCGAGGTGCACTCCACATTAAGTCAAAACCAATCGTTTCTGGATTTCCTCTTTGTTCTATAGGAGGCACAACATAAATATTGTCAATTTCTTGAATCAGCGGGGTAGGTGGTGGTATTGTCAAATCTTCCTGTGGATTATAACGTATTTCTTGGGAGTTTATTGTTCCTTGACTATATTTAACCACTATTTTATACGACCGTTGTTGGTATGTTTCTGAAAATGGTACCGGTATTGTAATTGGGGTATAATCATTGATATTTGTAGTCTTATATTTATGTTCCACTAATGTCTCCCAGTTACTTCCATCACCTGCCACTTGTACAGAGTAGGTAAAATCAGTATTTTCTGCTGTCCTATATGGATGTATTTCAATATAAGCATCTTGAAGACTTGATCTTTTAATCGTATATTTTAAGTAAGTATATCTTCCTATGTCACCATTTTTATCTTTCTCTATAGGCCTAAAAATACCTAGGGCTTGTTCTGAGCCTGTTGTCTCTTTTCTCTTTAAACTCAGTTTTACTTCGTTAAAAATTAAACTTCCTTCTAGTGCATCCCATTTTATAATGTCATTTTGTTCTACACCATCTATCTTGTCATCGCCTGCTAAATATAATTTATATGTTTTGTCTTCATATTTCATTTTCTTTCCATTATTGCCTGGTGCTGTGATATCTAATCCGTCTCCTAGATCAAATTTTAGTTGGATAGGTTTATTTATAGCATTTTCAATATCTAGGCTAGCTTTAATGTTTTCACCATTAGTAATCTCACCAAATTCAAACCCATTCAAACCTTTAGGTCGTTTAAATTCTATTTTAGCACCTGGCTTAGAGCCTGGGGAATCCTCTCCAGGCATATCTACGACTTTTTTATCTATAATATTTCCGCCCTCTAAAGTAATATG
>DUUM01000038.1 GCA_012841565.1 Candidatus Epulonipiscium sp.
AAGCAGAATTAGATGATACAAACTTTGAAGTTGACAGCGCACCTATAGTTGTTCTAGTTAATACTACAATAGAACAAGCTGTACTAGAAGGGGCGAGTGATATACATATAGAACCATTGGAACATGACGTAAGAGTAAGATATAGAGTAGATGGTAAGCTTCATATGGCTAATAGAATACCTAAGGAAGCACTTTCAGCTGTTGTTACAAGAATTAAGATCTTAGGTGGATTAGATATAGCAGAGAAGAGAAAACCTCAAGATGGTCGAGCTGATAGGAAAGTAAAAGATAAAATCATTAGTCTAAGAATATCAATACTACCAACAATACATGGTGAGAAAGTAGTTATGCGTATCTTAGATAAAACTAACTTCTTAATACCAAAAGAACAATTAGGATTTACTAAAGCAAATCTTGAAAAATTTGATGAATTATTACTTAATCCTCATGGAATTATATTAATAACAGGACCTACAGGAAGTGGTAAATCTACAACACTATATACTATGCTTAGTGAATTAAATCAGACACAGGACAATATTGTAACGGTTGAAGACCCTGTAGAGTACATGATTGATGGGCTTAACCAAGTTCAAGTTAATCCAAAAGCAGGATTAACATTTGCAGGAGCATTAAGATCCTTCCTACGACAGGATCCAGATATTATAATGCTAGGTGAGATTAGAGATAACGAGACTGTGGATATAGCATTAAGAGCTGCTATAACAGGTCACCTTGTATTAAGTACATTACATACGAATGATGCGGTAAGTTCTATATCAAGACTTGTTGATATGGGAATACCTTCATATATGATAGCTGTATCATTAATGGGAGTAATATCCCAAAGATTATTAAGAAGACTTTGTAAAAATTGTACAAAGCCATATACACCTTCTGCACATGAGATAAAATTATTAGGACTACCAGAAGGAGATTATCAATTTAATACACAAGTTGGTTGTCAAATGTGTAATAACACTGGTTATAAAGGTCGAATAGCAGTTCATGAAGTTTTAGTAATTGATAAAAAACACAGGGAACTTATTGCTAACGACGCAAGTACAACGGAATTAACAAAATATTCAATAGATGCAGGCATGTCAACATTAAGACACGAATGTATTAGGCTCTTAAAAGAAGGGGTTACTTCTATTGATGAGGCTATAGACATTGCATATGGGCAGTAGAAAATATAATTGGGAGGCATGCAATTGATAGTAGAAGATATTTTAAAACACGCTATTAAAATGAATGCATCAGACTTACATATGACAGTTGGTATTCCAGCTACAATAAGAGTTAATGGAGAACTGATTCATATGGATGGAAAAGTCCTAACACCTGATGATACTAAAACATTTGTTAGAGATATTACATCAGATGCACAGTGGGTTACACTAAATAAAAAAGGAGAAGTAGACTTCTCTTATGCATTAATAGGACTAAAAAGATTTAGGGTTAATGCATATAGGCAAAGAAATGCTTTTGGAGCAGCGCTAAGATTAGTTAATACTGAGGTACCATCCTATAAAGAATTAGGTTTACCAAGTGTTATTATGGATTTGACTAATAAAAAGAATGGAATTATTCTAGTTACTGGACCAACAGGTAGTGGTAAATCAACAACCTTAGCCAGTATGATTGACAAAATCAATGCAACTATGGACAGACATATAATAACACTAGAAGATCCTATAGAGTATTTATTTAAACATAAAAAAAGCATTGTTAATCAAAGAGAAGTGGGTAGTGATACTCTAAGCTTTACTAATGCTCTTAGAGCTTCATTAAGACAGGATCCTGATGTAATACTAGTTGGTGAGATGCGAGATTATGAAACAATATCTGTTGCATTAACAGCAGCTGAGACAGGACATTTAGTATTAAGTACATTACATACAATAGGAGCTAGTAAAACTATTGACCGTATTATAGACGTATTTCCTCCTAACCAGCAGGACCAGATTAGGATTCAATTAGCAATGACTCTTCAAGCAGTTGTTTCGCAACAACTACTAATGACAGCTGATAAATCTAAAAGGGTTCCAGCTGTAGAGGTTATGATATCAAATCAGGCAATTAAAAATAATATACGAGAAGGTAAGACGCATCAACTTAACAATATAATTCAGACATCCACACAACAGGGAATGATTACTATGGATGATTCATTAATTGACTTATATAAAAAAGGTGATATTACAAGAGAATCTGTTCTAGACCATTGTGTTGATTTGGAAAACATTAAAAAAGTAATGTTTTAATATATGTATTTGAAGGTGGGTGAGGTTTGTGCCAAAGTTTCAATATAAGGCTAAGAATATGCAAGGTAAACTCATAGAGGGGCTCTATGATGCGCCTAATCAAACAGCTGTAATTGAGATGATTAGACAAAAGAATTATTTTCACTTAGAAGTGAAAGAGATAATTGAAAGAAAAGATTTAAGTGAATCAGGTTTTAGAAAGAGAATTGGTAAAAGGGATATAGCAATATTCTGTAGGCAGTTTGCTTCGATTTTAAAAGCTGGTGTTCCCTTAGTTCAATGTATTGTAATGTTAAGTGAACAAACATCAAATAAAGTTTTAAAATCTGTATTAATATCGGTAAATGAAGATATACAAAAAGGAAGTACACTTTCACAAGCTTTAATGCGACATGAAGAAAAGTTTCCTCCGCTTCTACTTAATATGATAGAAGCCGGAGAGGTAAGTGGTACAATTGATGATACGCTAGAACTTATGGCAGGTCATTTTGAAAAAGACTATAAACTTCAACAAAAAGTTAAGGGTGCTATGGTGTACCCGGTTGCAGTTATGATAGTTGCTGTTGTGGTAATAGTATTCATGTTAATAGC
>DUUM01000426.1 GCA_012841565.1 Candidatus Epulonipiscium sp.
TCCTTTTGTTCGTGATAGGAAAATATAGCAACAGTATTTCCCGAGGGTTCCTTACTTGTACTAATCTTTTGAGATTGTTCATTAGGGGTTGCCTCTTTAACTTCTAGCTCTTGAATTTGTTCGTAATAATCTGTGTAATTACCAAAGTACTCTTCTACTTCACCATTTCCTCTTGTCACAAAGATCTTTGTGGCAATTTTATCAAGGAAATATCGATCATGAGATACAGTAATAACGGGGCCACTAAAATCTTCAATATAGTCTTCTAAAATTGTAAGGGTTTCAATATCTAAATCATTGGTAGGCTCATCTAATAAAAGTACATTAGGCGATTCCATTAGTATTTTAAGTAGATACAGTCTTTTCCGCTCTCCCCCTGAAAGGGTTTGGATAATAGAATACTGAGTCTTGCCAGAAAATAAAAATCGCTCTAACATTTGAGCAGCCGTAGAACCAGTTCCATTAGCGGTGTATATAATCTCTGCTGTTTCTTTAATATAATCAATAACTCGCATACTTGTATCCATCTCTATATTTTCTTGTGTAAAATATCCAATCTTAATGGTTTCTCCTCTATCAATATTCCCTGTATCTGGAGAAATAACCCCACTAATCATATTAAGAAGGGTGGTTTTACCACTTCCGTTTTTACCAATAATCCCAATCCGATCTTCTCTTTGCACAATATAAGAATAATCTTCAATTAAATTAAGCTTTCCATATGCTTTTGAGATGTTTTCCAAGTGAATTATTTTTTTTCCAATTCGCCTACCACTAATAGAAATATCTACTGCGTCTTTAGAAGTATCTATTTTCTGATCTGATAACTGCTCAAAACGATCAATACGTGCTTTTTGTTTGGTGCTACGCGCCCTAGCTCCTGTTCTAATCCAGTCAAGCTCTTGTTTAAATAAGCGTTGCCTTTTATGTTCAAGATTTTGCATAAGGACTTCTCGCTCACTTTTTTGAGCTAAAAAATCTGTGTAGTTCCCATCATAAGCATAAAGGCTTCCCTTATCTAATTCAATAATGCGATTTGCAATACGGTCTAGGAAATACCGATCATGGGTAATCATCAAAGTAGCCCCGCGGCGTTTTTGTAAATACTCTTCAAGATACTGTATCATCGTATCGTCTAGATGGTTAGTAGGCTCATCTAATACTAATAAATCAGATGGGTGAATTAAAGCTGAGGCTAAAAAGACCCTTCTTTTTTGACCTCCTGAAAGGATTTTCATCGGCAAGCTATAATCTGTAATACCAAGTTTGGATAAAATAGCTTTTGCATCACTTTCTAGGTGCCATATATCCTCTGCATCCATTTGACTTGTGATGGCAAAGAGTTTTTCCTGTAGCTTAACTCCTTCAGGGTTTACTTTAAGGTCTGCTAAAATAGATTCATATTCTCTAAGAAGTACCATGTGAGGATGGGTCCCACTAAAGATATGTTCAAGGACTGTAGCCTGGCCATCATATTCCATTGTTTGGGGCAGGTATTCTAATTGCATATTTTTCATCCGCATGATATGGCCTGTATCTGGCACTTCAAAACCAGCAAGGATCTTTAATAGGGTTGATTTACCTGTTCCATTAATACCAACTAAGGCAGTGTTTTGATTTTCTATAAGGGTTAAGTTAAGGTTTTCAAATAAAACTTTAGGCCCATAGCTTTTTGAGATATTTTCTGCTGTTAAAATGCTCATTTTGTCTCCTTTCGGTTAATACCTGTAGCACAAAGCATGCCAGTAGATAAGGCTGCTTGGAGATTATAACCACCCGTATCCCCATCAATGTCCAGTACTTCGCCAATAAAATATAAGTTTTTACAAATTCTAGATTCCATGGTAGTGGGGTTAATCTTTTTCAGATCAATGCCTCCAGCTGTTACCATAGCAACATGAAAGCCTCCCATTTTTGAAATGATAAAAGGGAAAGCTATAAGGGACTGAACGATTAGATTTCGGGTTTGCTTGTTTATTTGTGCACACTGGGTTTCTTCATGAATACCTATATGGCTTAATAAAGCATCTAATAGGCGTTTGGGGAGATTGTATTTACGTAAAACAGTTTTAATCATATCTGCTCCACTTTGATTGATGCTGGACAAGAGTTTTTTGTTAAAACTTGTAATATTATGGTCTTTTATAAAATTCACATAGAGGATATCTCCTTCTTTCATCCATCTAGAGGAATTTAAAATTCCTGGACCTGATAAACCTTTATGGGTGAAAAGTAGGTCTCCTATGCAGTCTTTTTCTTTCTTTCCATTTCTCCAAATACTAATCGGAAGGCTTTCAAATGATATACCAGATAGGGCTGTAAAAGGAAAGTCTTGAATTTCTACAGGTGTAAGAGCTGGCCTAGGTGGAATGATTTTATGGCCTAGGGCAGCCGCTAAAGTATATCCGTCCCCAGTTGAGCCTGTTTTGGGATAAGAACTACCACCTGTTGCTATAATAACAAATTCAGACTGATAAGTTTCTTTTTGGGTCATAACAGAGTAGGTGTCATTTAGTAATTGTATTTCCTTTACAGGAGAATGATAGCTTATATGAACGCCCTGCTTTTTACACATTTTTAAAAGGACTTCTACAAGGTCACTAGCTTGGCGTGTTTTAGGAAATACTTTCCCATTTTCAACTTGCTCCATTTTTAGTCCTTGCTTTTCAAAAAACGTAACCGTATCCCTATTAGTAAAACATTCTAAAGCATTTTTTATATATTTATAATGATCCCCATAGTGGTTAGCGTAATGACTCATATCTCCCCCGTGGGTAATATTACATTGACCTGCACCAGAAAGTAGTAGTTTTTTACCGGCCATATTATTTTTTTCTAATACTAATACACTTTTATTTTGATTTCTTAATGATATAGCTGAAAAAAGGCCTGCTGGTCCTGCGCCGACTATAATTACATCATATTTCATTTAATCATTCACCTCAAGATTTTCTAACTTCCTAAGCATTATACCATAAATAACATTAGTTTTTATGAGCGGTAAGTATTTTTAAAAACATTGTTGAAGCAGGTGATAAGGACACACTTTTTAAAAAACAATAACCAATATTTCGTTTAGGAATTTCATATTGAAGAGGGAGTTTGAAGAGTTGTTTGGTATTTAAAGATTCTTGTGAGAATTCTTCAACAACACAAGCAATTCCTAAGTTTATTTTTGAAAACTCAAGTAATAGGTCGTGAGACCCTAACTCGATTTCTGGGTTGATCGTAACCCCCTTAGAGAGCATATGCTTTTCCACGTACTGCCTGGAATTAGATTTTTTATCAAGAAATATAAGGGGAAATTTAATAAGTTCTTGAAAAGATAAAGGCTCCTTAAAGTCATCTTTATATTTTTCACCGCATACAAAAATATCATGAATAGTAGCACATTTTTTAATTTCTAAAGAATTATCCTCAATGGGCAAATTGCAAATGGCAATATCAATTTCCCCTGATTTTAGCATTTCACACAGTTCTAAGGTTGTGCGGTTAATAATTTTTAGCCGGATATTAGGATACTGGTTATGAAATTTTTCAAGATAAGAAAGTAAAAAATAACGAGAAATAGTATCTCCTACCCCTATTTTTAAATCTCCTATATTTAAACTTTTTGAAGCTTGTATTTTATTTTCCCCAGCGTTAATTAAGTTAATAGCGGAGTTAATGTATTCATATAAGAGTTCTCCTTCGCTTGTTAAAAGGACTCCCCTTGAAGTTCGTGTAAATAGGCGCACCCCTAATTGGCCTTCTAATTGAGAAATAGATTGGCTAATGGCTGGCTGGGTCATGTAAAGGGATTTTGCAGCTTTGGAAAAGTTTTTATACTGGACTACTTCAGAAAAAATCTTATATAATCCTAGTCTGCTTACCATATAAGCCCTCCTTATGTCTATCATGTTATCTACTTACTTTACTTATACCATAAAAATGGTGTATAGTATAGTTGGAATAAAAATGTTATATAATAAAGTGAATCTTTAAATAAAGGAGAGGTTACCATGGAGCGA
>DUUM01000427.1 GCA_012841565.1 Candidatus Epulonipiscium sp.
CAAATCTCCCATTATCATTTACCTTTATAGTAGTTATTCCGATATGCTCCAAAATCTCAACTTCTAAAATTTCAAAGAACTTACCGCTAGGTTTACAAAACTTATCATTTACAAGCCTTTCGAAGTGATTAATACTTCCGTCATTTCTTTTTGCTTTAAACTTTACTTTGTGCCCTTCAAATTCCCCTTGTCTTTCAATAAATTCATCAATAGTCATTTTCATTTATTTTGCCCCTTTCGGCTGTTGCTTTGTGTGTTTCGTAACCTTTAACTTACTTATAGTATACTATATAGTACCGTTTAAGTCAATACCTTTCGTAATCTTTTTGATACTTTAACAACTCTCAAGATACTTTTATTTGTCTTTTAGTTACTTGCCATGTATAATAAACATTAAAACATTTAAAAGGGGGTTTCAATATGATTAATTACGGACCACTTAGGGCATTACTAGGAAAGGAAAAGGTAAACATGCAAGAGCTGCGGAACAATAATATAATAAATCCTAACATTGGGGCAAAGTTAAACAATGATAGGGGTTATGTTAATCTATCAACGATTGATGCTGTATGTAATTACTTAACTGTTCGCTTAGGGCGCACGGTTCGCATTGATGAGATTGTAGAGTTCACACCAGATGGCCCAGCCTCAAAGGATCAGCAACAGCAGACAATCGACAACTAATATAAACAATTAAAGCCGGAGCTGATGCCCCAGGCTTTTTTGTTGCCGTATTTTAGACATAATAAAAGGGCCTTTATTGCTCAGCCCTGTTTAATCTAATTTCTGCTCGTTCCTTCGCATCTATAATTGAATACGGCTGTATTGCTTTTTCTGCTTTATTCAATGCCGCCTCTGCTGTTTCTTTGCTTACAAAAGTCCTATTAATATTTAGAGAGTAGCACCCATCTTTATACGTTAAATTTCTTACTCCTGTTGTATTTGTTTTAAACATCTTCTTGTGAAGCAAGTTCTCTTCTTGCGTGATAGTTTCAAGGTTTTCTTTTCTATTATCCAAAGTATCATTGTTTATATGATGTATAACTAAGTCGTCTGGGCAGTCTATTATTAACTGGTGTATATATCTTCTAACGTCGCCGTTGACTCGTGGATACAATCCGCCTTTCGAGACTAAAGAAATAGAGTATCCTAAAGCTACTTTATCCATGTCATCCTTGTTAATACGTGTCTTATGCAATTCACCCTTTCTGTAACAATGTATCGTTACAATATCTTTATCAACTGTTATTGGGTTTATTAGGTCAGGGTGATATATTGCTTTACCGCTATCCACTAACTTATCATACATTTCCCTTGTATCCCTATTAATAGATCTACCCTTTCTTTTCTTCTCCATTCTCTTCCTCCTTATATTCTCTTAGTGATTTGGTTATCAACTGTATTAATGCGGCGTTGCGTGTACTTATATAATTATCTTTCTGGTATCTTTCTACCTTGCTTATAAGTTCGCCAGGTAGATATATTGTGTATGGCTTTTGGTTCATTACAATCAATCCTTTCTTTTATATATTGCCTTTATTATACCATTGTTTTAATGTTATTGCAACGGAATGTATGTAAGAGATTGCTTATTAAGACAGTTTCTTTCCGCCTTAATAAACCCTATTCCATATTAGAGCATCGGCTATTGTGCTTTCTATCTTCAAATTAAATACAAGCATTTGCCCTGATTGTTATTTTAATTGCTTAGTTTTCAGTTACCATATAATGGATAGACAATCACCTATAATTAGCCTGCAATCACCTTGATTTCAAATATAACGCCGTTTTCCCCTCTTTTCGGTACTATATCAGCGCCATGCAAGCCTTGCGCCTGCTGTTCTTTGTGCACTTTCACCACACGTTATCACACATACATATATATGCATCAAATTACCCACTTTTTTCGACCTACCGGGGGGCCCTTGGGCTTGGCGGCGGAGAGTTACCCCTCTAAAAAATAACCCATTTCTATAAGCCGAACAACAGATTTCAAGTAGCCCCTTATGGGCCCGTAGGCAATCAATAACATAGTTAAAATTACGATAA